>JAYTHS010000321.1:0-4245 GCA_043732345.1 Frankiales bacterium
GAGGCGGCCCGTCCCCAGCCGGGTCGCACTGCTCCCGGGGAGGCCAGCGGCCGACGCGGGCACCTGCGGGCCCTGCCCTCGCTCGGCTGACTGCGACCTTTGTCGGGTTCGCCCCCGACACGCCGCTTCCTCAAGCCCCACGGCGGTCGGCGCCGAAGGGGTGGGGACCGTCGTCCCCCGTCCCAGGAGCGCCCCGCGATGTCCCTCGTCACCACCCCCCGGTCCGCGCTCGCCACCTGCCAGGCCTGCCTCGGCCACCGGGTCACCCACCTCACGATGACCCTCACCGACGGCTCGCTCGTCGAGTTCGCCTCCTGCCACAGCTGCGAGCACAAGAGTTGGACCCAGGCCGGGACCGGGCTGGACGTCTCGACGGTCCTGCTCAAGGCACAGAAGGTGAAAGTCCCGTCCCCGAGGGGGTAGCCGCCGCCACGGTCTAGGTTGCGGGGTATGAGAGATCTCTCCGCCATCGTGAAGGCCTACGACGTCCGGGGAGTCGTCCCGGACGAGCTCGACGCGGACATCGCCCGTGCGCTCGGGGCGGCGTTCGCGCGCTTCACCGGCGGCCCCACGGTCGTCACGGCGCGCGACATGCGAGAGAGCGGGGTGGAGCTGGCCCGCGCCTTCGCCGAGGGCGTCACGAGCCAGGGCGTCGATGTCGTGGAGTCCGGGCTCGGCTCGACCGACCTGCTCTACTACGCCGCCGGCTCGATGGGCGTGCCCGGCGCGATGTTCACCGCCTCGCACAACCCCGCGAAGTACAACGGCATCAAGCTGTGCCTGGCCGGGGCCCGGCCGGTCGGGCAGGACACCGGCCTGGCCCAGCTGCGCGACGACGCGCAGTCCTACCTCGAGCATGGCCTGCCGGCGTACGACGGGACGCCGGGCACCGTGACCGAGCAGGACGTGCTCGCGGGCTACGCGGCTTACATGAAGCAGCTCGTCCCCGACCTCGCCGGCATCCGCAGGTTAAAGGTCGTCGTCGACGCCGGCAACGGCATGGGTGGCCACACCGTCCCGACGACGTTCGCGGGGCTGCCGCTCGAGGTGGTACCGCTCTTCTTCGAGCTCGACGGCAGCTTCCCGCACCACGAGGCCAACCCGATCGACCCGGAGAACCTGCGCGACCTGCAGGCCGCGGTGCGCGAGCATGGCGCCGACCTCGGCCTGGCGTTCGACGGAGACGCGGACCGCTGCTTTGTCGTCGATGAGCGGGGCGAGATTGTCAGCCCCTCGACCCTGACGGCCCTGATCGCGGCCCGCGAGCTGGCCCGGGTCCCGGGCTCGACCGTCATCCACAATCTCATCACCTCGCGGTCGGTCCCCGAGGTCGTCCGGGAGCACGGCGGGACCCCGGTCCGCACCCGGGTCGGCCACTCGTTCATCAAGGCCGAGATGGCTCGCACCGGTGCGGTCTTTGGCGGCGAGCACTCCGGCCACTTCTACTTCCGCGACTTCTGGAACGCCGACTCCGGGATGCTCGCGGCCCTGCACACCGTCGCCGCGCTCGGCCACACCGACGGGCCGCTGTCGGCCCTGCTCGCCAGCTATGACCGCTACGCCGCCTCCGGCGAGATCAACTCGACCGTCGACGACCAGGCCGGCCGGGTCGCGGCCGTCAAGGCGGCATACGCCGGGTCGGCGCAGGACGAGCTCGACGGGCTGACCGTCGATGTCGGTGACGGCGCGTGGTTCAACGTGCGGGCCAGCAACACCGAGCCGCTGCTGCGGCTGAACGTCGAGGCGCCCGACCGGGCCACCTGCGACCGCGTGCGCGACGAGGTCGTGGCGCTGATCCGAGGCTGACCGGCCCGGCCCGGGTCAGTGCAGCCGAGGGAGGGCGATGAACGCCTCCGCCTGCAGGGCGGCGAGCGCGACACGGGGCAGGTCCCGGGCGGTCGCGAAGCAGACGTAGCGGGGTTCCCAGACGGGTCGGAACTTGGCGTTGAACCGGTACAGCGACTCGATCTGGAACCACCTCGAGGCGAAGATCAGGACGGCCCGCCAGGCCCGCAGGACAGGTCCCGCGCCGAGCCGCTCCCCCCGCTCCAGGGCTGACCGGAAGACCGCGAAGTTGAGCGACAGCCGGGCGACGCCCAGGGAAGGCGCGGCGGTGAGGGCCGTGGTGATCAGCAGCTCGTTCAGGCCGTTCGCGGCGTTCCTGTCCCGCCGCATCAGGTCCAGGGAGAGCCCGTCGGCTCCCCAGGGCACGAAGTGCAGGAACGCCGCGAGCTCGCCGTCGAGGAACGCCATGACGACCACGCAGCCGGGGTCGACGGGCTCCAGGAACCGGCCCATGGCCATGGAGAAGCCCCGCTCAGTCTCCGCGCCCCGCCACGCGGCGGCACTAGCCCGCAGCGACGCTGCCTGCTCAGGGCACAGGTCCCCCACCCGCTCGACACGGGTGGTGTAGCCGGCGCGCTGCACCCGGGTGACGGCCTGCCGGACGTTGCGCATCGCCCGCCCCTCGAGGCTGAAGTCCTTGACCTCGACGACGGCCTCGTCGCCGATCTCGAGGGCCTGCAGGCCCTCGCGGGCCCACGCGACGCCGCCCTGCTCGGTGCAGCCCATGACCCCGGGCGTCCAGGCGTGCTGGTCCGCTTCGTCCAGGAAGGCCGCGATCGCCCCGGGCCAGGCCTCGGGATCACCCAGCGGGTCCCCGCTGGCCAGCATGACACCGGTGACCACGCGGTAGGCGACACAAGCCTTGCCCGTTGGTGACCAGATGACGCTCTTGTCCCGTCGCAGGGCGAAGTAGGCGAGCGAGTCCTGGCGGCCGTGGACCAGCAGCAGCTCCCGCATCCGCGCGTCGTCCTGCTCGGTGAGGCGCGGCAGCGGGGTCGCGGGTCGCAGCAGCAGCGCCAGCGTGCTGACCAGGCACAGCACCCCGAGCCCCAGCAGGGCGTCACCGACGAGGTCCGCCGTGCTGGTGCCCCGGCGGGTGGGCAGGAACTCCAGGGGCCCGGTGACGCCCACGAGCCCCTCCAGGACGTGCTGCACGGCCGAGCCGAGGCTGAAGGGCCTCGCCAGTGCGTCCCGTCGCAGCGCGATGAAGGTGGTGCCCAGCACGCTGCAGGCAAGCACCAGGCCGACACCGACCGCGACGGCCCGCCAACGGGTCCGCGGGTCGGCTCGGGCGTAGAACTCGTGTCGGGTCGCGAGCAGGGCGGCGAGCAGCAGCAGGGAGACCGTCGCCTCCTCGACGTCCAGGCCCTTGAGCAGGTGCAGTCCCACACTGATGGCCAGCAGGCCAAGGATGAGGGCATGGGCGCGGCGCTTGCGGCGCCGCAGGCCGTGGGCCAGCATCACGAGCAGCAGGCCAATCATGAGCGTGCCCGCGGTGCTGACCCGGCTCACCCCGCCGGGGACGTACGTCCTGAGCTCGTGCAACCGGCTCGAGGCCACCCTCGTCAGCGCGCTGGCGAGGTCCAGCAGGCCGATCGCGAAGCAGGCCACCGCCGCGGTCCGAGGCACCCAGGCGTGGCTCAGCCGGCGACTCGTTGCAGCGTCGGCTGGCGCCCGCACGGAGGTGATCAGCGAAGAGGTGGCCATGCGGCACGGTACGTCGACTGGGGCCCCACCGCGGGTCGACCTCACCAGTCGGCGTCGGCGACGACCCGTCGTACGGCGCGCGCGACGAGCTGCGACTGCTCGCGCAGCAGCAGAACCCCCCGCACGGTCAGGAGCTCTCCTCGCGGCAGGGCCCGGGCGAGGTCAGCGGCAGCCCGTGGGGTCGCCGTGCGGTGGCGGTCACCGGTCACGACCAGGGTGGGGACGCTGACCTCACCGAGCCGGACCGCGAGCTCCTGCCCGTGTCGCACCAGGACGCGCTGCTCTGCCAAGAACGCCCTGATCGCCCGGCGCGCCGCCAGAGTTGACCCTGGGCCCGCACCTGGGCCAGCTCGTGCTCGGGCAGCTGGCTGCCGGTCGCTTGCGCGACCAATCGCGGGGCGACGGCGGGGGTGCAGACCACGGCCGCGGCAGAGGCCTGCGCGAGGCCGAGCTCGGCCATCACGCGGTCCCACCAGGTCCACGCGAGGCGGCTGCCGATGCTCGAGACCAGGTGCAGCCCGGCGACCTGCACGGGGTGGTCCAGGGCTATCTGCAGGGCGACGCCGCCGCCCCACGAGTGCCCCACGAGCACCGCACGCTCCACACCGGTGGACACGAGGAGCTCGGACAGGAGCCGCGCGTTGCCGGCGAGGTCGGAGGCGGTCGGAGGCGGGGCTGCCGTCGTACCCGGGC
>JAYTHS010000322.1:0-1178 GCA_043732345.1 Frankiales bacterium
CGTGAAGGCGGTGCTGGAGGACGAACGCGCCGACCGCACGGCCCGCGGTCTGCGCTACGTGGGCGCGTGGAACTCCGCCTTTCTCGCCTCGGAGGACCTTGGCGAGGCGGTGACCGCCGTGCTCGCAGGCCGCGAGCCGTCTTTCCGAGGCCGCTGAACCAAGCGACGGGCGGCCAGGTAGCCGACCGGCCCGGTGCGCGGTGGCCCGGACCGACGGGCGGCCCGGTCGCCGACCGGCCCGGCGCGCGGTGGCGGGTGACCCGGCGCGCGGTGGCGGGTGACCCGGCGCGCCATGTTCACCGGGCCCTGCTGTCCGGGGAGGGTCCCCGGGGACCCATGTCGGCACGAAAACTATCGACCGCGGCCTACTCCAGTTGACCGCAAGCCACCCACGGTGCATGCTTGCGGCCACCAACTAGTTGGGTGCGGCAAGCACTGATAATAAAGAACACGTAAAGGAGCTCCAGTGACCCTCGGCTCCACCCACGTCTCCGAGGCCGCCCCGGCCAGCGACGGGGCAGTCGACCGGGTCGTGTCCGAGCAGCTCGGCGACGAGCTCGTCCGCCTGCTGAAGGTCATGGAGCGCACCGCCGCCCACGTCACGGCCCGTCGGGGTGACGGCGTCGACAAGGCCGCGTTCAGTGTGCTCCACCGGCTCGTCCACGACGGCCCGCAGCGCTCCAGTGCCTTGGCCGAGTCAATGCTCGCGGACCCGTCGACGATAAGCCGCCACGTCGCGCAGCTCGTCGGGCTCGGCTTCGTCCGACGCCAGGCCGACCCGGACGACGGCCGGGCCACTGTCCTCGCCGCCACCCCCAGCGGAACCGAGTGCGCGCACGTCAGCCGCCGACGTCGCAACGATGCGATGGCCACCGTCGTCGCCGACTGGTCCGCGCAGGACCGGTCGACGCTCACCACCCTGCTCGCGAGGTTCACCAACGATCTCGAGCATCACCGCCCCCAGCTGCTGGCCGCCCGCGAGCAGGACCTGGGCACCGAAGGAGAGCAATGAGCACCACCGCAGACACCGCGGGGTCCGTGACCCCGCCCAGTCGCGAGAAGGTGAAGCACGGGGGCGCGAACGCCGACGGCACCTTTACCCACAAGCAGATCCTGACCATCCTCGCCGGCCTGATGATGGGCATGTTCCTGGCCGCGCTGGACCAGACCATCGTCTC
>JAYTHS010000323.1:0-1177 GCA_043732345.1 Frankiales bacterium
GTACAGCCATGGTTCGTGTCGACCGGCAACGTGGTGCAGGTGTCGCACCGTCCACCCGGTCTGGGTGAGGACCTCGCGCAGGGCGGACTCGCGCCAGTAAGTGAAGTGCCGGGGCTGGTCGAGCTTGTCGCTGGTCCAGGCCGACCCGTCGCCCTCCTTGAGGGTGAAACCCAGGACGCCACCGTCGGAGACCGCGACTCGGGCGCGATGAAGGAACTCCTTCAGCTGGGGGCGGCTCACGTGCAGCAGGACCGCGTCGGCCAGCAGCCCGTCCCAGGGGCCGCCGAGGTCGTCCGTTCGCACATCGAGGTGCCGGGCGTCGTGGCCGGCCGCGCGCAGGCGGGTCAGGAACGCCTGAGTGGCGTCGCTACGGGTGACCTGCACGCCCCGCGCCTCGAGGTGCAGCGCATCCCACCCCGGCCCGCTGCCCAGCTCGAGGACCCGACCTGAGCCCACCAGGTCCGCGTACCGGTCGAGGTAGCGCACCATCTCGGGACCAGGCGGGGCGCTGTGCTCGAGGTAGCGGTCCACCCCCATCTCGTAGCCGGCCAGGGTGATGTCATTGTCCTGATCCTGGGTCGACACGAGCTGATCGTGCACACCCCCGTGTGCCGGGACAACCCCCGGACCTCCAGCGCTGCGCCGCTCGACCGGGTCGCTGCCGCTGGGAAGTGCGCGTCGACGGATTCGACACCCGCCCGGGGATCGCGCTGCAGTCAGCCGGTCGGGGAGAGCTCCCGCGTGAGTACACCGTTGTCGGTCCTGGCCTCGGGTTCTTCGGTCGTCAAGGTGTGGCGAGCCGTGCTGGCGGACCTGGAGGAGATCGTGGCTCTGTTGGCCGACGATCCGCTGGGCAGTACCCGGGACGGGGTGACCGACAACGAGAATCTCGCCCCCTACCGACGGGCGTTCGCGCTCATCGATGCCGACCCGGCCCAGCTGCCGGTCGTGGTCATCGCTGACCGGGCGGTCGTGGGGACCCTGCAGCTGACCTTCATCCCCGGGCTGGACCGTCGTGGCACCTCCCGCGCGCAGGTCGAAGCGGTCCGGGTGCACTCGAGCTACCGCAGGCAGGGGCGGGGAGCCGCGATGCTCGGATGGGCCGCTGCGGAGGCGCGTCGCCGAGGCTGCACTCTCGTGCAGCTGACGACGGACAAGACCCGCCTCGAAGCGCACC
>JAYTHS010000324.1:0-1176 GCA_043732345.1 Frankiales bacterium
TCCCGGCCGCGAGGGCGACGCCTGCGGACGTCGCGGTCTGGGTGGGGCCGAGGGTCTGTCCGGCGGCGGCCAAGGCCCCCGCGGCAAGGGCCGCGGCCACCACCCGGCCGCGGAGGGCGACGGGTGGGGCGGGCAGACGGTGCGCTCCTCGCACATTGACGACCACGGGGGCGGTGGTCGCGGCGCGGGGTTCGAGCATGACCACCGCAGGCGCCATGGCGTCGTGGGGAGCAGCGGTGCGCGGGGCAGCGGTGTGCGGGGCGGCGGTGCGCAGTGCGAGCTCGACAAGGGGGGAGGGCCCCGAGCTGCTCGTGGTGCGGTGACGCGCCAAGGCGTGGCCTTCCGTGCTCCGTGTGTGGCCGGGCACGAGGCAGCACGGTGAGACGCGTGCGCGCTGCGGACGGTCAGGCAACGCCTGCGGGCGCAATCCGGGGGAATTTTGCCTCGTCCAGCTCGTGACCTGGCTGTGATGTCGAGGTCGGTGGACGGTAACGAAACGGTTGCGGCTCGCGCAAGCCCCTGGGGGGTCCCGTAGCCCGCTGGGGTGTGTCCCGAGTCACACTGGACGGCCTGTCGTGACGGACAGTCAGGGTGTGGGGGGCCGGGGCCGTCCACGGCCCGGAGCGGTTACCGTCGCACCCGTGGTCACCGCAGTGCAGGACGAGACGGGGACCGGAGACGCGCGGGTGGACCTGGCCGCTGCGCTGCGCGGGACCGTGGTGGCGCTCGGGGTGGCTGCGCTCGGCGCGCTGGTGACCGCGCTCGGCCCGGCGCTCGGCGTGGCTCGTGCCGCCGACGGTTCCGAGCAGGGCGGGCAGCCGGTGGCTGCGGTCGCTGCGGGAGCTGCGCTGCTCGCGGTGGCCGTGCTCGCGGCGTGGCTGCTGCGCGCGGGTCGACTGGCGGGCGCGGTTGGCGTGCTCACCGGCGCCGGCGCGATCGCGGTCGGACTGGTGCTGCTGGACGCCCAGCTGTTCCGTCGCGCGCTGGACGCCAACCGGCTCGAGCTCGTGCGCCCGGTGACGGCCGCCGAGCTCGCGCCCGGCCCGGGTGCCGTGGCGGTGCTCGTCGGGCACGCGCTGCTGGTCGTGGCGGCACTCGTGGGACTGGTCGCGCTGCACCGATCCGGCGTGCTCGACGACCCCGACCTGCTCGGCGAGGCGGCCGGGGAGGGCCCTG
>JAYTHS010000325.1:0-1176 GCA_043732345.1 Frankiales bacterium
CGCTGGCGACCAGCTGCAGCGACGACCCGATTCCGGCGAGCAGCCACAGGGCGGTCGTGACGGGCACGCTCGCGGACAGCGGGGTGAGCAGGAGCGGGCTAGCGGACAGCGCCGCGAGGGGCAGCAGGAGGCGCTCGCGGCGCTCCGGCACGACCCGCAGGACTGCGTAGCTCGCGAGCAGGAAGCCCGCCGGCAGGCTGGCCGTCAGGACGCCGCTGGCCAGGGTGCCGCCACCCATGGCGTCCGCGACCGGGACAGCCAGGCTCTCCGGGGCAGCCACGGCGGCCGCGCTCAGCAGGGCGAACCCGAGCAGCCGTCGCAGCCGGGCATCGCCCGCCACCAGTCGGACGCCCTCGACGGTGTCGTGCAGCACCGACGCCCCGGTCGACGCCAGGGCAGGTCGGGCCTGCACGTAGACGCGCAGCGCGAGCGCCGAGAGCAGGAACGTCGCTGCGTCCAGCAGCAGGACCCGCGCTACCGGCAGGACGGCGAGTAGCGCGCCCCCGGCCACGAAGCCCAGGACCTGGGCGGCCTGGAAGACGAGGTTGAGCAGCGCGTTCCCGTGCGTGTAGGCGTCGCCCTGCAGCATGTCGGGCAGCGTCGCGCTGCGTGAGCTGTCGAACGCCGGAGTCGCGAGCCCGAGCAGCACCAGTAGCGCGAACAGCGCCGGCACGGGCAGGTGCGGGAGCGCCATCGCCGCGACGACCACCGCACACCCGAGATCCGAAGTGACCATGACGCGCCGGCGGGGAAGCCGGTCGGCCAGCGAAGACAGGACCGGCCCGCCTGCCAGGTAGGCCAGGAAGAACACGGCGTACGTCGCCGAGGCCGCGAAGGCCGAGCCGGTCTGCCGGAAGACCAGGACGGCCAGCGCCAGCCGGGCCAGCTGGTCGCCGAGCACGCTGAGCCCCTGTGACAGCAACACCGCCCGGAACTCCCGGTGCGCGAGGACGCTCCGATAACTCACCGCCGCGGTGTCAGTCGTCACGCGGTGAAGTCTGCCGGGTCGGGTCGTTCGGCGCAGTCGCCCGCGCCACGTCGTACGGTTCTGTCGTTCTGCCCCTGTAGTCCAACTGGAAGAGACCGGGGTCTTAAAAACCTCGTCAGTGTGGGTTCGAGCCCCACCGGGGGCACATCTGCCGACGGTGAGACGTTGTCCAGGTACCAACCACGAGG
>JAYTHS010000326.1:0-1175 GCA_043732345.1 Frankiales bacterium
CTTCGTCATGAACGACGCACTGATGCTCCTGCGTGCTGCTGATCCTGCCCGCGACACCACCAGTTACCCCGAGACCGAGCGGGCCCTGTGCGTGGCCCGGGCCATGAGGGACGGGTCGGACCAGGTTTTGGACGTCAACGCTGCGCCCTCGTCAGCGCGACGCCGGACCGGCATCGTCGTGGCCAGCTCCGTGGCGGTGACCCTGACCGTGGGGCTGGGCACCGCGGCGGCAACGGTGTGGGTTGGCCTTGATGCTCGCAACGCGTTTCGCGGCGCGTCGGACCCTGCCAGCAGTGAACAGGTGAACCCCGACGCGATCGAGCGGGAGCTCGGCGGCCCCGGTCCCGAGGGCGCCCTGGTCACGGGCTACGGCGCGCCCGCGGGCCCCCAGGGCTTCTGCGCTCTGACCATCGTCGACCGCAAGGGTGCCGACATTGTCCCGGGCAAGCCGGGCGGCCCTGGTGGCGGCTGCAGCAGCCAACGACTGACCGGGACGCTGCAGACGGTGGACCTCACCCACTGGATCTCACCGCAGACAGGCGTGTCCCACCACCGGTACGCCGGTCCGCTCGGCACGGCCGCCGCCGCCACCAAGATCCGCGTCGACGGGCAACCCGTCGTGGCGGGCGTCCAGGGGAACGGGTTTTTCCTCGCTGGTCCCATCACCGAGGCCCAAAGGAGCCACGCGACCCTCGTCGCCACGGACAGGAACGGGCAGGTCCCACCCGTCTTCGGCAGGCCAGGGCAGTCGTTGGCCGACCAAGACAACCCCGGTTGACGCACCTGGCAACATCGCCGCCATGAGCGCTGAGCTGGCGACCCGGGCGTCGTACGACGATCCGGTCGTGGCCGGTGCGCTTGCGGGTCTCGGTGGGCCGCCGGGCCGGCACGCCCGCACCGGTGAGCGCCGGCTGATGACCCCCGTACGGGTCCTGGTCGTGCTCACGCTGCTGACCTGCGCCCTGGGGTGGGCCCAAAAGGCCGGGTGCCGCGACGGCAGCAACTGGCAGCACGAGTACCAGTACACGCGGGGCTGCTACACCGACGTCGTCGCGCTGTACTCCTCCGAGGGGCTGGCCTCCGGACAGCGGCCCTACTACGACCACCCGCTGGAGTACCCCGTCGTGATCGGAGCGGTCATGGCGGTCACCTCCGAGCTGGCCCGGTCCTTCGCC
>JAYTHS010000327.1:0-1174 GCA_043732345.1 Frankiales bacterium
CCGACCCCGCAGCGGCCTTGGTCCCCTTGGCTGGGGCCTTCTTGGCCGGGGCCTTTTTCGCCGCAGCCTTCTTGGCCGGGGTGACCGGCGCGTCGGGCACGACCGTCAGGTCGGTGGGCAGGTCGACGGGCTCGACCTCGATGGCGACCGGGCCGGCGGCCTCGCGGGCGGCGGCCCGGCTGCGCGTCGGCTGGGGCTGCTCAGGGACGGCAGCGCTCATGCTCGGGTGTTCTCCTCGTCGATGCCCGCTCGCGGAGCGGCGGGACGGACAGGTGCTGGTGGCGGTGCAGTGGGGCGTATCAGTGTCGCACCCGTTCCCGTCGGCGGGGTGAGGTTTCGCACCCACAGGGGTCCGCCGGACCCGGCTGGGTAGGGCCGAGGCGCCCGACCTGACCGCTCACTGACCCGACCGCTGGAGGCACCCATGCCCGCACCCGACACCACACCCGCGACGGACGCCGGTACGACCAAGCCCGCGGGCGAGGGCGTGGACGACACCGAGCTGGCCAAGGAGGTCGCGGAGCAGACCTCCAGCGACCTCAAGGTGGAGGACGCCTTCGAGCGCGAGGCCGACGGGGCCAGCTCAGACACCGAGGCCGCGAAGGGCCTGTAGCCCGACCGAGGAGGTCCTAAAGAAGGCTCAGGACCTCCAGGCTGCCCTCGGCGTACCGGGCCCGGAGCACCTTCTTGTCGAACTTGCCGACGCTCGTGCGGGGGACCTCCGGGAGGAAGGCCCACCGCTCGGGCAGCCAGAATTTCGCGACCCGGTCGGCCAGGTAGGTTCGCAGCTCGTCCGGGGTCACCGCAGCCCCGTCGCGCACGACGATGCAGGCCAGGGGTCGCTCATCCCACCGCTCGTCGGGTACGGCGACGACGGCAGCCTCTCGGACGGCTGGGTGCCCCATCAGGGTGTTCTCCAGGTCGACCGAGCTGATCCACTCGCCACCGGACTTGATGACGTCCTTGGCCCGATCGGTGATCTGGACAAACCCGTCGGGGCTGATCGTGGCGACGTCACCGGTGCGCAGCCAGCCGTCGCTGAACTTCTCCGGGTCGGGGTCCAGGTAGTAGGTGCCGGTGATCCACGGGCCCCGGCACTGGATCTCGCCCACCGACGTGCCGTCCCACGGCAGCACGTCGCCGGACTCCCCGACGACCCGCATCTCGACGCCGA
>JAYTHS010000328.1:0-1174 GCA_043732345.1 Frankiales bacterium
CACGCGGTCCGGCGCGGGCATCTCACCCCAGCCCGGTACCTCGCACACCCCCCAGCTGATGGGGGCCCCGGCGACCCTCATCCGAACACCTCCTGCCGCACCAGCTCCACCGGACGACCTGCGCGCAGCGACTCGCCGCACGCCTTCGCGATCGCCAGGGCGTGCAGGCTGTCCAGCGGCGGGCTCGGGTTCTCCAACGTGCCGGCGACGATGGCCGCGAACGCGGTGATCTCGGCCCGGTACGCGGTGGCCCAGCGCTCCATGAAGCCGGGATAGGGGTCGACCGGGGCGGCCACCCCGGCCTCCAGCGACGTGAGCGGGGTGTTGGCGTCCAGCCCGACCGTGACCGAGGCCAGCTCGGCGGAGATCTCGATGCGGTTGTCGTAGCCCCCACCGTTGCGGCGCCCGGCCGTGAGCACGCCGAGCGCGCCGGAGGCGAAGGTCAGCACGACGGCCGCGGTGTCGACGTCGCCCGCATCGGCGAAGCCGGGGTCGACCAACACCGAGCCCACGGCGTGAACGGCCACCACGCGCTCGTTCAACAGCCAAGGCAGGGCGTCGAGGTCGTGCACCAGCTGGTCGACGAAGATGCCGCCGGAGCCGGGGAGGTAGTCCAGCGGGGGCGGGGCTGCGTCCATGGCCACGGCGCGGGCCAGGTAGACCCGGCCGTACTCCCCTGAGGCGATGCCCGCCCGGACGGCCCGCACGGCGGGGTCGAAGCGGCGGTGGAAGCCGATGACCAGTGGTACGCCCGCGGTACCGGCTACCTCGGCCAGCTCGCGGACCACGTCCGGGTCCAGGGCCAGCGGCTTCTCGCAGAGCACCGGGACGCCGGCGGCGAGTGCGGCGCGTACGAGCTCGGGGTGGGTGGGCGTTGGCGTGGCCACGAGCACGCCGTCGCAGTGCGCCAGCACCTGCTCGAGGTCGGAGCTGGCTCGCCCACCCACCTGCTCGGCGGCCGCGGTTGCCCGCGCGGGGTCGACGTCGAACACGGTCACCTCCTCCACCGCGTCCGAGGCGGCGGCGTTGCTCGCGTGCATCACGCCGATCCGCCCGACTCCCAGCACACCGAGCCTCATCTGCGTGCTCCGTCCCGCCCCCCACCGGCCCGGTCCGACGATCGGATTAGAGCGCTCTATGATGTGGAGCGCTCCAATGATGTAATCCACGTCAC
>JAYTHS010000329.1:0-13282 GCA_043732345.1 Frankiales bacterium
GGCTACACCCAGGCGCCGGCCACATCCCCCAGCGGCAACACCGCCCCGACCCCAACCGCCAGCACGCCTGTCCACAGAGGTGGACCGGCCACCGGAGCCAAGGACCCGGAGGGGCTGCTCGGCAAGCAACGTTCGGTGACATCTCCCGGCTCGACCGCGGCCCGTGGCGGTGGCCTGCCGGTGTGGGTCACCGCCGTGGTGGCCGGCCTCGTGCTGGCCGCGCTGCCCTACCTTCTCACCGCCGCACGGCGGCGGCGCCGCGTCCGTGACTTCAGCCCGACCTCGACCTGGGAGCAGCTGACTGATGACGCCGCCGACGTCGGGCACCGCTGGCAGGCACGGGAGTCACCGCGCCTGGGCGCCGAGCGACTCGCGGCCGAGCGCCGCCTTGCTGGACCCGATAGGGAGGCGCTGCGGCGGCTGGCCGAGGCGGCCGAGCGGGACCGGTACGCACGCCCAGGCCGGTCGTCTGCGGCTGCCACCTCTGCCCTGCTCGCCGACGGTGCCGTGCTGCGGAGGGCCCTGCAGCGGGGCGCTCCACGCCGGGTGCGCCTTCAGGCCCGGCTGCTGGCCCCGTCCACCCTGCGCTGGGCGGGATCGGGCCTCGGGTCGTTCGTCGCCGACGGGCTGGACCAGCTCGACGAGCTCGGCGCTGCTACAGCCCGGCGCCTGCGACGGGCCTAAGCGAACCGCCCCGGGAACGTCCGAAGGGCCCCGGCCTGACGCCGGAGCCCTTCGGGTGCGGTCGAACTAGATCGCGCGCACGTTCTCGGCCTGGGGGCCCTTCTGGCCCTGCGTGACCTCAAACTCGACGCGCTGGTTCTCGTCGAGCGACTTGTAGCCGTCCGATGCGATCGCGCTGAAGTGGCAGAAGACGTCAGCGCCTCCACCGTCCTGGGCGATGAAGCCGAAGCCCTTCTCCGCGTTGAACCATTTGACAGTGCCCTGAGCCATGACGTTCTCCTTGATGACGTTCAGGGCCTGCAGTCGCAGACCCCGGGTTGCCGTGACGACGTGCGCCACGGCCGGCGTCAGATGACACCCGCGACTACTTCCACAGGCGTCCGAGAACGAGCGGGAGAGCAACAGCAACCATGGTGAAGGGTACAGGGATTGTGCCCCGCAGGCGAGCATGGGGCCCGACGCGCCGGACTCAGGACCGGCCGCGCTCGTCCCACCGGCGGTTCCAGCGCTGCTCGAGCCGCTCCCGGACCGAGCCCTGCCCCTTGCTGGGCTTGGCCGACTTGCTCCGCGACGAGGCTCCGCGGGTCGGGCGGCTGGCGTTCCCGCCGATGGTTCGCAGCGTGGTGCTGCTGCCCCCGAGTCGCTTGAGAGCCGACAGTCCGAGCAGCAGCGCGATGACCATGACGGCGAAGCCGGCGATGCCCACCGCCGGGCTGGTCGACAGCCCCAGCACCAGCAGCACGACGCCGACGACCAGGACGAACGCCGCCCGGCGCAAACGCCGACGCATGTGGGTGCGCAAGTCGGTCGAGCGGACCGTGGTGGCGAACTTCGGATCCTCGGCGTAGAGCGCACGCTCGATCTGGTCGAGCAGTCGCTGCTCGTGCTCGGAGAGCGGCACGACGCTCCCTCCCAGACAGTGGCGGTGACGGTGACGGTGACGACACGCTGACGGTGCCGGTCGCCTTAGACTACGAGGTCCAGCGGCTCCCGTCACGGCGAGCCCCCCGGCCGGGTCCGGACCGGTGCCGACGGGGTCGGGCGTGGCGGTCGGGAGGGGTCGTCCGGATCCACCAGCGCCGCCAGGCGCACCGCACCGACCCCGAAACGGCGGGCTGCCCGGTCCACCGCCTGGTCGGCCTCTCGCCACCCGCTCTCGCGCTCCCCAAGGAGCAGTTGCCGGGTCTGCTCCTGCTCGTCCGCGAGCCCCTCGACCCGAACGCCGACGAGCCGCAGGCGGGCCCGCTGCAGCCCCAGGGCGGCGTACAGGCCGGCCGCCGTCTCATAGACGGTCCGACCCACGTCCGTCGCCTCAGGCAGCGTCCTTGAGCGGGTGATCGTCGTGAAGTCGGCAAACCGCACCTTGATCGTGACGGTCCGCCCGACCTGCCCCGCCGACCGCAGCCGGGCGGCAGTGCGCTCCGACAGGCGCAGCAGCTCACGCCGCACCACCGCCGGGTCGTCGACGTCGACGGGGAAGGTCTCCTCGGCACCGACGCTGCGCTCGGGCTCGGTCGGCGTGACGACCCGCTCGTCCCGGCCCCAGGCCAGTGCGGACAGGTGGGCCCCGACCGCCGGCCCGAGCGCGCGCTGCAGGGTGGCGACCGGGGTGGCTGCCAGGTCACCCACGGTGTGGAGTCCGAGCCGGCTCAGCACCTGCTCGGTCTTCTCACCCACCCCCCACAGGGCTGCGACGGGCAGCGGGTGCAGGAACGCCACCACCTCCCGGGCCGGGACGACGAGCAGCCCGTCGGGCTTGCAGTGCGCGCTCGCCAGCTTCGCCACGAACTTGGTCGTCGCCACGCCGACGGAGCAGGTGATGCCCTGCTCGTCCTCCACGGTCGCCCGGACCCACTCCCCCACCAGGCGCGGTGTACCAAGCCGCCGGGCCGCTCCCCGGACGTCCAGGAACGCCTCGTCGAGCGACAGCGGCTCGACCAGTGGGGTGACCGAGCGGAAGACCTCCATGACCCCGGCGCTGGCCTGGGCGTAGGCGGCGTGGTCGGGCGAAATCACGACCGCCTCGGGGCACAGCCGACGGGCCCGGCCCATCGGCATGGCGCTGGCCACCCCGAACGTCCGGGCCTCGTACGTCGCCGACAGCACGACGCCGCGGGACCCCTGACCTCCAACGATGACCGGCCGGCCCCGCAGCTCGGGTCGCGACCGCAGCTCGACGCTGGCATAGAACGCGTCCATGTCGACGTGCAGGACGGTGCAGCCGGTGTCGTCGCCCGCCGGACCGACCGGCGGCCCGGCGGGGGTCACCCGCCCGCGGCTCACGGGACGCCGCTAGGGCTGGACGGCCAGCAGGTGCAGCTGGGTCGCGAGGTCGCGGAACGGGGAGCGCGAGGACAGCATCCGCTCCAGGGCCAGCAGCGCCGCAGCGCTGCCGGGCTCGGCGTCCAGCACCGCACTGGGGACGAGGTCGGCGACGGTGCGCACGCCGTGGACCTGCTCGACCTGCAGGCCGGCGCCGGTGACCACGCCGGTGAGGGCGGGCAGGCTCCAGCGGTGGGCGGCACCGTCGGCTGCTCCCCACCTGCCGGCCGGGTCGGTGAGCACGTGGGCGGCCTCGTCGGGGCGTCCGGCGAGCGCCCGAGCCAGGACCGCCGCGTCGCGGTTGGCGACGAGCAGGCTGAGCCGTCCGCCCGGCCGCAGGCAGCGGGCGACGTCGGCGAGGGCGGCGGCGGGGTCCTCGACGACCTCCAGCACGCTGTGGCACAGGACGAGGTCGGCGCTCGCCGGGGCGACCAGGTGCTCGAGGTCCCGCAGGTCGCCCTGCAGGGCCTCCACGGACACGCCCTGCTCAGCGGCCCGCCGCTGCAGCGCGGCGAGCGAGTCAGGGCTGGGATCAACCACGGTGACCCGGTGACCGGCCTGTGCGAGCGGTACTGCGAACCCGCCGGTGCCACCCCCGGCGTCCACGACGACGAGCGGCGAACCCCGTCGCGCTCCCTGCTCGGCGAGCGCGGCAAGCACGACCTCCCAGACGACGGCGGTGCGTACCGAGGTCGCCGGTCCGACCGGGCGACCGGGCACGCTCCGGGGTGCGGGTCGCGGTGCGCTGTCGTCCGCCACCGGTCCCCCTGTCCGTCCCGGGCCCGGGACGGGCTCGACACGTCCCAGCCTAGTGAGGTCGACCCGGACCGGGCCCGGACCTCGCTCACCGGCCTGAGCTCCCCTGGCTGGAGTGCCAGAGCTTGCGGGGCACCGGCGCGCCGCCGGAGGTCCCGGTCCCGTCGCCGGCGGGCTTGACGTCGGCGTAGGGCGAGGCGGCGAAGCCGGTCGAGTAGACGTGCACCATCCCACCGACCCCGGAGTGGCCGGCGCCGCCGCCGACCAGCGGGGGGCTGGTCATGACCGGTCGACTGGAGCGGCTGGCCGCGGCGCCCTGGACGGCCAGCTCGGTGACGACCGACGGCGCCTCCATCAGCGGCCACACGGCCTCCAGACCGCCCTGCTGCCAGGCGGAGTGCAGCACCGGCAGCTCCCACGCGCCCAGGGCCAGCATCGAGATTCCCCGTGGCCCGGTCCGGCGGACCTGGCCCCTGATGACGAGCAGCCAGGAGTGGAACAGGGTGCTGGCATAGCCGACCTGGGCGTCCTCGAAGAACGTCGCGTCGAGCGGGCCGGTGCTGTCGTCCAGGGTCACGAACACCACCCGGCGGCCGGACCGGATCGGGGGCGTCTGGGTCGCAACCTTGACACCGGCGACGAGCACCTCCTGCCCGCTGCGGCAGCCCAGCAGGTCGCGCGCCTGGGTGGTGCCCAGGGCTGACAGGAACGGCGCGTAGGTCTCCAGCACGTGGTTGCTCACGTCCAGGCCCAGGACCTCCAGCTCGGCCCGGGTCCGCTCGGCGATGGTCATCTCCGGCAGCCCGCTGGGCGCGGTCTGCTCCGGCGCGTCACCGAGGTCCAGCGACAGCTGCACGTCGACCGGCTCGGGCACGGCGGCCGCCTGGGAGTGCCGGGCCTGCCGGCCGCGCACGTCGTCGAGGGCGGTCACGGCCGGCGGGACGACAGGGGCTCGGCGGGCGGGCCCGCCACTCCTGGGCGTGCCGCGTCGTACCGACCGGGACCAGCGGTCCAGCTCCGTGACCTGCAGCAGCAGGTCACGGCGGGTCACCTGCCCCCGCCGGCGGACCGGGAGCGTGGAACCCAGCCCGTAGAGAGAGTCGAAGGCGCCCGCGACGACGAGCCGCTCGACCACCGAGCGGGACACGGCTGCGCGGTGCCAGAAGTCCGACAGCGAGGCGTAGGGCCGGCCCGCGACGATCCGGACGACCTCGGCGTCGTTGATGCCCTTGACCTCGGCCAGGCCGATCCGGATGCCGTGGCCGCGGCCGTCGGGCAGCCGCAGGTCGGTGTGCCGGCTGCGCGGCGGGGCGCCCAGGATCGACGGCGGCGGCTCATCGAGGATGCCAACCTGCTCCACGGTATAGCCAGCGTCGGAGGCGTTGACGTCCAGCGACAGTACGGCGATCCCGAACTGCCGGGCGTCGTCGAGGATCAGCCGCTTGGGGTACATCCCCGGGTCGTGCGTGAGCACCCCCGCCAGGAACGCCGCCGGGTGGTGGGCCTTGAGCCACGCCGACTGGTAGGTCGGCAGCGCGAAGGCCGCCGCGTGGGCCTTGCAGAACCCGAAGGACCCGAAGGCCTTGAGCACCTCCCAGACCCGCTCGACGACCCCGAGCTCGTAGCTCCGGGCCAGCGCGGTCGGCAGGAACCAGAGCTTGACCTCCTCTTGCCCGTCGCTGTTGCCCAGCGCCCGCCGCACCTCGTCGGCCTCGGCCAGCGTGCAGCCGGTCATCGTCGCGACGATCTGCAGGACCTGCTCGTGGAAGACCACCACGCCGTAGGTCTCGGCCAGCGCCGGCTCGAGGTCGGGGTGCGGGTAGACCGGGTCCTTCCAGCCCTGCCGGGCCTCCAGGAACGGCCGGACCATGTCGCTCTTGACCGGTCCGGGCCGGAACAGCGAGATGTCGACGATGAGGTCCTCGAAGGTCTCGGGGGCGAACTTGCCCACCAGCTCGCGCTGCCCCGGCGACTCGATCTGGAAGCAGCCCAGGGTCTTGGTCGACTGGACCAGCGCGAACGTCGCGTCGTCGTCGCGGGCGATCGCGTCAACGTCGACATCCTTGCCCTCGACCACCTTGACCTGCTGCACGGCGTACGCCATCGCGGACTGCATGCGGATGCCGAGCACGTCGAGCTTGAGCAGCCCAAGCGCCTCGACGTCGTCCTTGTCGAACTGGCTCATCGGGAAGCCCAGCCAGCTGGACTCGACGGGGGTGCGGTCCAGCAGCGTGCGGTCGCTCAGCAGCACCCCGCACGGGTGCAGGGCGATGTGCCGCGGCAGCCCGTCGAGGCGCTCGACCAGCTTCAGGAGCAGGTCGGTACGGGTGGCGTTCTCCCCCCGGGCGAGGCCGCTGGCGCGCAGCTCGGGCAGGTCGCGCATCGCGGCCCGGACCTGGTTGGCCCGGATGTGCGGGAACGTCTTGGCCAGGGAGTCGACCTCCCCGGGCGGGAGCCCGAGGGCGGCACCGACGTCGCGGATCCCGTGCCGGGCCCGGTAGGTGTCCATCATCGACACGCAGGTGCAGCGGTCCCCACCGTAGGTCTCCAGCACCCGCTCGTAGACCTCGGTCCGGCGGGCGGACTCGACGTCGAGGTCGATGTCGGGCAGCTGGTGGCGCAGTGGCGACAGGAAGCGCTCCATCAGCAGCCCGTAACGCACCGGGTCGACGTCGCTGATCCCGAGCAGGTAGGTAACCAGGCTGCCGGCGCCGCTGCCCCGCGCCGCCGCCCGTACCCCCATCCCCTTGATGAGGTCGACCACGTCGGCGACCGTCAGGAAGTACGACGGGTAGCCGAGCTGGCCGATGACCTGTAGCTCGTCCTCCAGCCGGCGAAGGGTCGAGGTGGTGCGGGCCATCCCGCGCCGCCCGAACCCGGCCTCGACCCGCTCGCGCAGCAGGGCGTGCGGCTCCCCCGCGACCTCGAGCTCCGGGAAGTGCACCTCGCCGAGCCCCAGGTCGGCCCGCGGATCAACGACGCAGCGCTCGGCCTCGTGACGGGTCCGGGCCAGCAGGGTCCGGCCACCATCGGACAGCCCGGCGGTGCGGGCGACCTCCTCCGCGACCTCGGCCATCTCCTTGCCCGACAGCAGGGCGGCCTCGGCATTGCGGCGGTCGACGTGCCGGCCGTCCAGCGCGACCAGCCGGCGGGCGGCGTCGAGCACGTCGGCCGTCGGTGCGTCGCTGCGGTCGGCGTAGCGCACGACGTTGGTCAGGACGGCGCTGGCCCCCGCGTCGGTGGCGAAGCGCAGCAGCCGGGCGGCCCGGGTGGCATCGCCCTGGGCGCGGTGCGAGACGATCTCCACCACCACCGACTCGCGCCCCAGCACGTCGCGCCACGCGTCCAGGTGGTGGCGGGCCAGGTCGTCGCGTCGGGCCGCGACGGCCCGTCCGACCTCGGAGGCCGGGCCGAGCAGGACGGCGAGCGCCCCGGCCTGGGTGGCGGCTCCCGCGTACTCAGCCACCAGCTCCAGGCTGCTGACCGGCACCCCCCGCTCCCCGGCCAGGTGGGTGGCCGAGACCAGCCGGCACAGCGCGGCCCAGCCCCGGCCGTCCCGGGCCAGCAGCACCACCCGTGGGAGCCGGTCGTCCGGTCCCGGCCGGTCATCCGGTCCCGGCCGGTCAGCGCTCCGGTCCGGGTTGCCGTCCAGGAACGCGCCGCCCCGCGCAGGGCTGACCCGGGCAGAGCTGACCCGGCCACCCCGGCCCGGTGTGCTGCCGGGCCGGGGTGCGCTCGGCCCGCCGCCGGTCAGCGGCCGGACGGCGAGGTCCACCCCGAAGACCGGCCGGACACCCGCCCGCTGGCAGGCCTGGGCGAACTTCACCGCGCCGTACGCACCGTCCCGGTCGGTGAGGGCCAGGGTGTCCATGCCGTGCTCGGCGGCCCGCTGCACCAGGGCCTCCGGGTGCGAGGCGCCGTGTCGCAGCGAGTAGCCGCTGGCGACGTGCAGGTGGACGTAGGGATCGCTCACGACGCGCGCACGTCGCTGTCCCTGGAGCCGGCCGGGGCCAGCGCGCCCTGCACGACGGCCAGGAACGACGTGGCGTCACGCAGCAGGTCGTCGGCCTCCCGGGGCGTGACGACGCCGACCAGTCCGGCCTCGGCCGCGGCCCGCTTGCGGGCGCCCGCGGCGAAGAAGGCGGCCCACTCCGCCAGCTCGGGGGCATGGGCCGACAGCAGCACCCAGGCGCTGGTGGGCCGGCCGCGCCGGCCACCGGTCGGGCCACCGCCGGTGTTCCCTGCGGCCGGGGCGACAGCAGGTCGGGCCCGGCAAGCCAGCACGGCGGCCGCGCCCCGCAGAGCGGCCAGGTGGGCCAGGGCGTAGCGCTGCCCCGGGGCCGGGGTCGACGCGGCATCGTCCAGGCCCTGCTGGGCGAGCAGCAGCAGGGTGGGCGCCGGCAGGACGGTGGGGGGCCGGCCCGGGACGGTCACGGCCATCAGTCCAGGACCCGGGCGAGCGACCAGCTGCCGGCGAGCGGGTCCAGGCACAGGTCGTAGACACCCGACCCACCGGAAGACCCCGACCCACCGGCCAGCGCAGCGGCGCGGCCGCTGTCGGCCTCGACTCGCCACCAGGAGCGCTCGCGGTCGTCGACGTCGCTCCCCGCCTCGGGGGCCGTGCCGGGGACGGTGCCGGGGACCGTGCCGACGCTCGCCCCGGTGTGCAGGGCCGTCACGGTGGTGCCCTCCCACCAGCTCCCGGCCTCGGTCCAACGGGACAGCACGGCGCGCACGACGTACAGCCGGTCGCGCCACAGGAACTGGTGGGGCAGGTCGCGCTCGGTGCGGACCTCGACGGGGTCGGCGTGCAGACGGGTCACGGTGAGGCTCCTCCTCCAGCAGGACGGGCAGCGGGTGCTGACCGCGGGGCGCCGGGGGAAGGCCGGCAGGGCGGCGGTACCGACCGGGCGAGGCGCTTCCCCACGCCCCACCCGGCCGGCAGCCGTCCCGGCAGGGACCCGCGAGGTCCCTGCCGTCGTCCGAGGAGTTCGACCACGAGATCGACGAACAGCCGTTCGAACAACACGAACAGTAGACCGCGCCTCCGACAGGACCGTCAACCATCGACCCGGGGTCGAGACAGAGCGGAAGACGGCGCCTGCGACCGCCGCGGACCGGCCGTACGCTGGCAGGCATGGCCTCCCTGCTGCTGTCCCGTCGCGACCTGGACTTCCTGCTGCACGAGTGGCTGGACGTCTGCGCGCTGACCTCCCGCGAGCGCTTCGCCGAGCACTCCCGCGAGACGTTCGACGCCGTGCTGGACCTCGCCGAGCAGATTGCGACCCGCCACTTCGCGCCGCACAACCGGCGCAACGACAGCGAGGAGCCGGTCTTCGACGGCGAGCGGGTGCACCTGCACGACGAGGTTGCGCCGGCGCTGAGGGTCTTCGGCGAGGCCGGGCTGGTCGGCGGCGCGATGGACCACGCGGTCGGTGGGATGCAACTGCCCGCGACCGTCAGCCAGGCGGTCTTCGGGTGGTTCCAGGCGGCCAACGTGGGGACGTCGTCGTACCCGTTCCTCACCATCGGCAACGCCAACCTGCTCATGGCGCACGGGTCGCCGGAGATGGTCCAGACCTACGTCGTGCCCATGGTCGAGGGGCGCTTCTTCGGCACCATGTGCCTGTCGGAGCCGCAGGCCGGCTCGAGCCTGGCGGACGTCACGACCCGGGCCGAGCCGCAGCCCGACGGCAGCTACCGGGTGTTCGGCAACAAGATGTGGATCAGCGGCGGCGAGCACGAGCTCAGCGAGAACATCATCCACCTGGTGCTGGCCAAGATCCCCGGCGGACCGGCCGGCGCCAAGGGCATCAGCCTGTTCGTCGTGCCCAAGGTCGTGGTCGAGACGGGAGAGCGCAACGACGTCGTACTGGCCGGCCTCAACCACAAGATGGGCTGGCGCGGCACGACCAACACGATGCTCAACTTCGGCGAGGGCAGGCACACCCCCGGCGGCCAGGCCGGCGCGGTCGCCTTCCTCGTCGGCGAGCCGCACCGGGGCCTGGCCTACATGTTCCACATGATGAACGAAGCCCGCATCGGCGTCGGCCTCGGCGCAACCTGCCTGGGCTACACCGGCTACCTGCATGCCCTGGACTACGCGCGCTCGCGGCCGCAGGGCCGCCCCGTCGCCGCGAAGGATCCCTCCACACCGCAGGTCCCGATCGTCCAGCACGCCGACGTGCGCCGGATGCTGCTGGCCCAGAAGTCCTACGTGGAAGGTGCTCTCGCGCTCAACCTCTACTGCGGCAAGCTCGTCGACGAGCAGCACACCGCCGGCACGCAGGAGGCCCGCGACCGAGCGCTGCTGCTGCTCGACGTACTCACCCCGATCGCCAAAAGCTGGCCCTCGCAGTGGTGCCTGGAGGCCAACAGCCTCGCCATCCAGGTCCTCGGCGGCTACGGCTACACCCGCGAGTACCCCGTCGAGCAGTTCTACCGCGACAACCGCTTGAACCCCATCCACGAGGGCACCCACGGCATCCAGGCGCTGGACCTGCTCGGCCGCAAGGTCGTCATGCAGGGCGGCGCGGGCCTGGCGCTGCTCGCCTCCGTCATGGGCGAGACCGTCGACCGGGCCGAGAAGGAGGGCGGTACGACGGCCGCGCACGCCACCGCCCTGAGGTCCACCCTCGACCGGGTCCTGGAGGTCACCGCAACCGTCTGGTCGGTCGGCGACGTGGAGCTGTCACTGGCCAACGCCACCGTCTACCTCGAGGCCGTGGGGCACCTGGTGCTCGCCTGGACCTGGCTCGAGCAGCTGCTCGCCTGCACCGGCAAGCAGGGTGCGTTCTACGACGGCAAGCGGGCTGCGGCGGCGTACTTCTTCGCCTGGGAGCTGCCGAAGACCGGTCCGCAGCTGGACCTGCTGGCCTCGCTGGACCGCACCCCGCTGGACATGCAGGACGCCTGGTTCTGACCCAGCTCCGCCGGGACACCGGGACCTGGTTGCCCCGCCAGACGGGCGTTCCACCGAACGGGTGAGCCGCTCCAGACGGGCGGAGCAACCGTCGATGGACAGGCATGACCGCGATGACTCCGGCCCCCATCGACCAGACCGCCGCGCCCGGGCCGGACCGGCGGACGGCGCTGCGGGCGGCGGTCGTGGGCGCCGGCGCCCTGGCGGTCAGCGCCTCCGGACTGGCCACGGGCGCCGCCTCGGCGGCAACCACCGGCACCACCACCCCCGCCCCGACCGTCGCGGCGCACCCCCGGCGCCGACACCACCGGCTGAGCTGGCGGCCCCCGGGCTCCCCGAGCAGCCCCACGACCGCCGCACTCACCCACCTGCTGCGGCGCACGACGTACGGCATCACCCCCGAGCTGCTCGCAGACGTCGCCCGGGCGGGCGGCGGCGGACCGTGGCTCGAGCAGCAGCTCGCCCCGGCCGGGATCGACGACAGCGCGGCGACCCGAGCGCTCGCCCGCTTCCCGCTGGCCGTCGCTGACCCGCCCGAGCTGCACGCGACCTTGTCGAACGGCAGCTGGGACTCGATGGTCCAAGTGACACGGGCGACGCTGGCCCGGGAGCTGTGGTCCCGGCGCCAGCTCTACGAGGTGATGGTCGAGCTGTGGTCCAACCACCTCAACGTGACCTGCCCCAGCAGCGACGTGTGGGCCACCCGGGCTGCGTACGACCGGCGCGTCGTGCGACCCCACGCGCTCGGCCGCTTCGAGGACATGCTCGTCGCCTCGATGACCTCCCCCGCGATGCTGCTCTACCTGGGCGCGGCGGACTCGCGAGGTGACGCCCCAAACGAGAACTACGGCCGGGAGCTGCTGGAGCTGCACACCGTCGGCATCGATGCGGGGTACGGACAGGCCGACGTCGTCGATGCCGCCCGTGCCCTCACCGGGCTGACCGTCTGGCGCCCCTGGGACGAGGGAGTGCAAGCCGCCAACATCGGCACCTTCCGCTACCACCCGGACTGGCACGCAGTCGGACCCGTGTCGGTCCTGGGCTGGACCCACCCGAACGCCACGGCGAACGGCGGCCTGGACGTCGTCACCTCCCTGGGTCGCTACCTCGCGCGGCACCCCTCGACGGCCCGCACCGTGGCCACCAAGCTCGTGACCCGCTTCGTCAGCGACCGCCCAGACGCGGCCCTGGTGGCCCGGCTGGCCGCCGTCTACCTAAAGTCGGGGACCGCCGTCGTCCCGGTTCTGCGGGCGCTGTTCGCCTCGCCCGAGTTCGCCGCGAGCGCGGGCGGAAAGACCCGCCGGCCCGCCGAGGACCTGCTCGCGGCCCTGCGCGCCCTCGGTGTGACCCCCGACCCCGCGGCGACTGGACCGGACGGCGCCATCGGCGACCTGTGCTGGCTGCTCGACGGGCTGGGGCACGCCCCCCTGGGCTGGCACCCACCCAACGGTTACCCCGACGTGGCGCCGCCCTGGCTCGGCGCGGGCACGACCCTCGGCCGCTGGAACATGCACGTCGGACTGGCCCAGAGCTGGTGGAAGGACGGGCTCGTCATTCCCGACCTGGCGACCCGGCTGCTCGGTACGGCTCCGCCGGCGACGCGGGGAGCGCTGGTCGACGCCCTGCTGGCCCGGCTGCTGCCCGGCTTGGTCGTCGACCCGGCCCACCGGACCGCCCTGGCCACCTTCCTCGGGGGCGAGGGGCCGGTCGGTGGCGGCGACACGACCTGGCTGCTGCCGGTGCTCGTCGCCCTCGTCCTGGACAGCCCCTACTGGAGCGTGCGATGACCTGCCCCCAGGACACCGGCCTGTCCCGGCGCCGGTTCCTGCAGGCGGTCGGGGTCCTCGGGGCCGCGGCCGTCGCGACGCCGGTGCTGAGCTGCCAGGCGGCCTACGCCTCCGCGGGCACGTGGGCCGGTCCGGTCCTGCTCGTGCTGTCGCTGCGGGGCGGCATGGACGGCCTGTCCGTCGTGGCCCCGGTCGGTGACCCCGACTACGCCCGGCTCCGGCCGAGCATCGCCCTACCCCTCACCCGGGCCCTGCCGACGGGCGATCGGCGGTTCGGGCTGCACCCGGCGCTGGCTCCGCTGCTCCCGCTCTGGCAGGCCGGCCGCATGGCCGCGGTCCACGCGGTCGGGACCCCCGACGGGTCGCGCTCGCACTTCCAGGCCATGGAGGAGCTCGAGCGCGCCGCACCTGGAACGAGCCTGCGTACGGGGTGGCTGAACCGGGTGCTGGGCGTCGCCGGGACCGGCACCGTCTTCGAGGCCGTGACGCTGGGGTCGGGGTCGCCACCGCCGGCCCTCGCCGGCCCTGCCGCCGCTCTCGCGATGGACAGCCTCGCGAGCTTCAACCTTGCCGGGGCCGACTGGGTGGGGCCGCGCCTGGCCACGGCGCTGCGCACCCTGCACACGGGGACGAGGCTGCCGACCGCCCCGGCTGCGCTGCTGACCCTCGCCGCGCTGGACTCCACGCGGACGGTCGCCGCTGGTACCCACACCGCGACCTACCCGGACTCCGACCTCGGGCGGGCCCTCGCCGATGCGGCGCTGCTGGTCCGTGCCGACGTCGGCCTGCAGGTGCTGACCATCGACGTCGG
>JAYTHS010000330.1:0-1172 GCA_043732345.1 Frankiales bacterium
CATTCCCTGGCTCTCGACCTGGCGGAACAGGCTGTAGATGCTGCCCAGGGGCTGCTCGATCGCGGTCCGCCGCACGATGGTGCCCCGACCGCGGGCGGAATCCAGGACCCCCTCGTCACGCAGCCGCCGCAGGGCCTCGCGGACGGTGTGTCGCGAGACCCCGTACTCGGCCACCAGCTCCAGCTCGCCGGGGAACGGGCCGGAGAAAGCATCCGCCGCAAGGCGCCTGCGCAGCTCCGCGAGCAGCTGCGCCCACAACGGGAGCGGGCTGGTCCGGTCCAGCGGCGACGCGGTGGTGGTCGAACGAGCCATCAGGGACTCCGAACATAGGGAGCGACGTGTACCGTTGGCCGAACATTACAGCGTCGGCGACGGCCGTCCTCGTTCCCGGCCGAGAAGACCACGCCGGTTCGCCGCGAGAGGCTCGGGCTCGATGCTCAGCGGGTGGGCTCGGGCACCTCGACCTCGAGCCCGGCCGCGGCAGCGTCGTCGAAGCCGGCGTCGACGTGGACGGGGCTGCGCCCGGCGCGGTCGAGGATGCTCGCCCCGATCGAGGCGCGGAACCCGGACTGGCAGTGCACCCACACCGTCCCGTGGGGGACCTCCCCGATCCGGTCCAGCAGCTCCGACAGGGGGATGTTCACCGCCCCGGGCAGGTGACCGGTGGCGAACTCGTCGGTGCGGCGGACGTCCAGCACCAGCCCGGGGGTTTCCGCGGCGACCTCCGCCCAGCCGACCCGGCGGTAGGAGTTCAACGGGTGGTCCCCGGCCAGGGTGTTCGGGTTGTCGCCGATCGCCGCGGCCGGGTGGTCGATGCCGATGCGGGAGAGCTCCCGCACCCCCTCACGGACGTCGTCCTCGCTGCCCAGCAGGGTGATCGGCTGGTCGTAGGGCAGGGTCCAGCCCAGGTAGGTGGCGAAGCTGGTGCCCATCTCGACGTTCAGCGCCCCGGCGAGGTGGCCGTCGGCGAAGGCGGTGCGGGTGCGCAGGTCCACCACCCACCCGCCGTCGTCCAGGCGCCGACGCAGCTCGGTCGCGGTCAGCGGGACCGGCACGGTCAGGTCCGCCGGGCCGGGGCCGGCCGCGTTCGCCGGGCCCATGTGCGCGTAATAGGTGGGGTAGGCGGCCAAGCCGGCGATGAGGTCGGCGACGAAGGTGTCCTCGTCGGTGGT
>JAYTHS010000331.1:0-1171 GCA_043732345.1 Frankiales bacterium
CTCCACGGAGCCGTGGCCGGCGGGGCCGTCCAGCCAGTCGTGCCGCTGTCACCCCGCGCGGGCGTGGGTCTCGTCGAGCTGCTCGACGTCCTCGCGGCCAGCACCCGCCACGAGCCGCCGGTCGTGACGGCTGCCGACGGCTCCCCCACCGAGCCGATCTCGACCGCGCCCGCCGGGCCGTACGTCGCCCAGGTCCTGCAAGTCACCCAGGCCGGCGCCCTGGTCCGGGTGCTGTCCGGCACGGGCCCCGAACAGGGCGCCGTCCCCGGCGAGGTCTGCGTCGTCGTGCCGTCGCCCGGGCAACGTCCGGGCGACACCCTGGGCGGGGCCGGGGTCGTCGTGCAGGGCTGGCGGGTGCCGGAGCCACAGCACCCGACCGGGCTGGCCGGACCTCCTGCGACCGAGCTCGTCAGGCGCGTCGAGACCGACCTCACGGCCCGCCTGTCGGACGACGGCCAGCACGTCCTGTGGACGCTCGGCCCGACGCACGCCGCCCAGCTGCTGGACGGGCTCGCGGTGACGACCCAGCCGCTCCAGGTGGTCGGCGACGCCCGCACGGTCCTGCGCGTCCTCGTTCCCGACGTCTACGTCCGCACTGTCGTGAGCGACCTGTCCGGACGACAGGGGACGCTGGTGCCACCTCCCGGTCAGGGCGATGCCGGCCACGCGCACGGGACCGACGACGACGAGGACGGTCAGGTGCTCACCTTCACGCTCCCGGACCGGGAGCTCCTGACGTACGCCGTGGTGCTGGCCGCGCTCACGCACGGCACCGGCAGCTTCGCCCCCGTCGTGCCCGAGGCCGTCCCGCCCGGCAACGCCAGCACACCCACCCCCGGACGCCCACCCCGGGCGGGGTCGCCCATCCCGGCGGGACGGCAGACCGGCGGCGCGGTCCCTCAGACCTGAGACCAAGCCTGCTCGAGCAGCGTGCGGGTGTCGGGCAGCAGCTGCGGCAGCACCCGCGTCTGCCCGACGACCGGCATGAAGTTCGTGTCGCCGCCCCAGCGGGGGACGACGTGCTGGTGCAGGTGAGCCGCGATGCCCGCGCCGGCAACGGTGCCGAGGTTCATCCCGACGTTGAAGCCGTGCGCGCCGGACACGAGCCGCAGCGCGCGGATCGCGTGCTGCGTCATGTCGGCCACCTCAATGGCCTCCTGCGTCGTGAGCT
>JAYTHS010000332.1:0-1170 GCA_043732345.1 Frankiales bacterium
CACGACGTCGGCCAGGCCGGTGTCGACCAGCAGCTCCAGCCCTTCCCGCGGGTGGTCGCCCAGGAGCAGCTTGACCAGCTCGCCCTTGACCCGTTCCGCACTGACGATGGACAGCCGCCCGGCCCGGTCCCGCATGGCCGCGACGACGTCCGGGGCGACGGTGAACCCGAGCTGCGCCGCGAAGCGGGCTGCGCGCAGCATCCGTAGCGGGTCGTCGTCGAACGACGCCTCGGCGGTGCCCGGCGTGCGCAGGACGCCCGCTGCGAGGTCGTCCATCCCGCCGTACAAGTCGACGAAGGCGTCGGGGGCGCGCCAGTCCGGCAGCGCGAGGGCCATGGCGTTGACGGTGAAGTCGCGCCGGACCAGGTCCCCCTCGAGGGTATCGCCGTAGGTGATGACCGGGTTGCGGGAGGTCCGGTCGTAGACCTCGGCCCGGTAGGTGGTGATCTCGACCCGGACGCCGCGGCGCTGCAGCCCGACGGTCCCGAAGGCGATCCCGGCGTCCCAGGTCGCCTCGGCCCAACCGTCGACGAGTTCCAGCACCTGCTCCGGGCGGGCGTTGGTCGTGAGGTCCAGGTCGTCACCGAGCCGGCCGAGCAGGGCGTCACGGACCGAGCCGCCGACCAGGTGCAGCGCGTGACCGGCGTCGGCGAACCTCGTCCCGAGGTCGGTCAGCAGCGGCGAGCGGGCCATCAGCTCCACGACGGCGTTGCGCTGCAGGTCGCTAAGGGCGGGCACGGGGGATCACGCTACGGGCGCGCCGGGCCGGCAGCCTCGCCCCGGCGGTGGCGCCTGCCCGCCGTACGCTGGCCGACGTGCCCCCCGTCCCCACCCCGCCGCCACGGCGACCCCTCGCGCGGGTCGACGAGACCAGCGCGGGCGGGCTCGTGCTGGACCGTCGGGGGCCAGGTGCCCAGGGTGCGCTGATCGGCCGGCTGGACCGCCGGGGCCGGCTGCTGTGGTCGCTGCCCAAGGGCCACGTCGAGGCCGGCGAGACGACCCCGCAGACCGCCGTGCGCGAGGTCCACGAGGAGACCGGCATTAAGGGCGGCGTCGTGGGCCCGCTCGGCACGATCGACTTCTGGTTCGTCGCCGAGGGGCGCCGGGTCCACAAGACCGTCCACCACTACCTGCTGCTCGTCGACGACCCGGTCGGTGGCCTCGAGCTGT
>JAYTHS010000333.1:0-1167 GCA_043732345.1 Frankiales bacterium
CGGTGCGAGCGGCAGGTTGGCGGCGATGGCGGTGAAGTTGAAGGGCGTGATCGCCAGGACGAAGCCCTCGAGGGGTCGGTGGTCCATGCGGTTCCACACGCCCGGGCTGGACACCGGCTGCTCCGCGAGCACCTGACGGCCGAATGCGACGTTGAAGCGCAGGAAGTCAATGAGCTCACAGGCCGCGTCGATCTCGGCCTGCTGGGCGGTCTTGCTCTGCCCCAGCATGGTTGCGGCGTTGAGGGTGTCGCGCCAGGGCCCGGCCAGCAGGTCGGCAGCGCGCAGGACGACGGCCGCCCGGTCGTCGTACGACGTGTCGCGCCAGGCAGGGGCGGCCCGCAGCGCAGCGTCGACGGCGGCCTGCCACTGCTGCGCGGACGCCTCCGCGGTGGTGCCCAGGACGGCGGCGTGACGGTGCGGCTGGACGACCTCGATCCGCTCGCCGGCGCCCATCTCCTGCACGCCGTCGATCGTCCCCGTCAGGTCGAGCTGCTCGCTGCCGAGCTCCTTGAGACGGGCCTCGAGCGATGCCCGTTCCGGGCTGCCGGGTCCGTAGCCCCGGATGGGCTCGTTGAGCGGGACGGGCGGGGTGGTGACGGCGTCGAGCACGGGGGTCCTCCCTTGCCGGCTGGGGCTGCGGTGGCCCCATGCTGTCACGCCGCCAAGCTGCAGCCGAGGCTCCGGGGCGCCGACGAGGACGTGTGACCTCACGCCGCACAGTCCTGACCGCCGTCGTCGTCGGCCTCGCGATCGTGGTCTCCTCGGCCGCCCTGGGCCGGGCGAACCGGTCGTCATCCCGTCCCGCCGTGCGCGTGGACCAGCGTCCCGGTCCGGTCCTGCTCGTACCCGGGTACGGCGGGTCGACGGACTCGCTCGAGGTCCTGGCGCAGCGGCTGCGCACCACCGGCCGGGACGCCACCGTCGTCCCGCTGCCGGGGGACGGCACCGGCGACCTGCGGGCCGACGCGGTGGCCCTGCGCACCGCCGCCGACGCCGCCCTGGCGGCAGGCGGCGGTCTCGGTCGACGTCGTCGGCTATAGCGCAGGCGGGGTCGTTGCCCGGCTCTGGGCCGCCGGGGGCGGAGCTGCCCAGGCCCGGCGGATCGTCACGCTCGGCTCGCCGCACCACGGGACCAAGGTGGCGGGCCTGGCGAAGGTCTTCGCCTCG
>JAYTHS010000334.1:0-1166 GCA_043732345.1 Frankiales bacterium
CTCCGCGTCGGTGCCGCGGATGCCGTCGCTGTAGTCGTTGGCGTAGTTGACGCCGACCTGGAGCGACAGCGCCACGAGCAGGGCCAGCAGCGCCCGGACGGGGCGGGCACCACCGTCCGCGATCGCCGCGCCGGTTCCGACGAGCACGGGCGACAGCGCTGCCGGCAGGGTCTTCGGGCGGGCCCCTTCGATCCACTGCGCGGTGGTGGTCATGGCTCCTGGCTGGGTCGTGGACTGATCATGACCCTACGGCTCCAGAGCCCGCAGGGCCCCTCGGTCGACCTTGCCCCCGGCCAGCAGCGGGAGGCTGTCGAGCACCCACAGCTCGCGCGGCGCGCTGACCCGCCCCCACCGCTCGCCCACGTGGTCACGCGCCTGCTCCAACGTCAGCGCCGTACCGGGGCGCAGCACGACCACGGCCCGCACCCGGGCCCCCCACTCGGGGTCGGGCACCCCGACGACCGCGACCTCTGCAACGGACGGGTGCTCGGCCAGCGCGGCCTCGACGGCGGCGGGGGCGACCTTCTCACCACCGGTGACCACCAGGTCGTCGGCCCGACCGAGCACGACGAGCCGACCGTCACGCAGCTCCCCGACGTCGCTGGTGGTGAACCGGTCCCCGTCGAAGCCGGCCTCACCCGATCGGTAGCCGCGCGCCACGACCGCCCCGGACAGCGCGACCCGCTCACCCACCTCGACCTTGACCCCGGCCAGCGGCACCCCGTCGTACACGCACCCCCCGGAGGTCTCGGACATGCCGTACGTCGTGACGATGCGCACCCCGGCTGATCGGGCCCGGTCGAGCAGGGCCGGCGGCGCGGCAGCCCCGCCGAGCAGGACTGCGTCGTAGACGGCGAGGGCGTCGGGGGCGGTAGCCAGCAGGCGGGTGAGCTGGGTCGGGACCAGTGAGGTGAACCGGTGGGGGCCCTCCAGACGTGCCGTGGCCTCGGCAAAGGTGCCGGTCTCCGGCTCGGCTCCGGTCGCGAGTGAGCGCAGCAGGACCTGCAGCCCACCGATGTGGGTGACGGGCAGCGCCAGGGTCCAGGCGCCCGGCCCGCCGAGGCGCTCGACGGCGGCCTGGCCCGAGGCGGTGAGGCAGGCGGCCGTCAGCAGCACGCCCTTGGGGGTCCCGCTCGACCCGGACGTCGGGACGACAAGGCAGACCT
>JAYTHS010000335.1:0-13153 GCA_043732345.1 Frankiales bacterium
GTCGCCCTGGCCCACGTCGCAGGTGACCAGGACCCATCCGGGCGGTGGCCACGGGGGCCGGGCCAGCACGAGGACCGCGGCAGTCGCCAGCACGCCGACTGAGGCGGCCGCGACGACCCGACGTAGGCGCCGATGCTGCAGGACTAGCAGAACACCGCCAGTGATCGCCAGCATCGCCAACGCCCCCGCCTAGCCCGTCGGGAGGAGCAGCTGGGCGCCGGGCTGGTGGGCTCCGGTCCGAGCGACCAAGACGAGCCAGTGCGTGGGCAGCCAGGCCAGCCAGGCGAGCCCCTGGGCGAGGGGCAGGCTGATCGGCGCCGCCAGCGCAGCGAGCACCCCGAGAACGGTGGCGGACGCCACAGCGGGCACCGCCAGCAGGTTCGCCGGGACGGCGAGCAGCCCGACCTGGCCGGAGATCGCCACCACGACCGGCCCGCAGGCGACTTGGGCGGCAGCGGGGACGGCGAGCGCGTCTGCAGCCCACCCCGGCAGGCGTCGCGCGAGCCGGGCCCGCCAGGGCGGGCCAGCACGAGCAGGCCGGCCATGGCGAGGGTGGACAGGGCGAAGCCCGGCTGGGCGGCCAGCTCGGGTGACAGCAGCACCAGGACGAGGACGGCAGCCGACAGGGCGGGCAGCGCCTGCCTCCTGCTGCCCGTGGCCAGCGCCACGAGGGCGATCACGCCCATGACCGCAGCCCTCAGCACGCTGGGAGAGGGCCGCGCGAGGACCACGAAGGCGCCGAGCAGGACCGCCGCCACGACCGGTCTCCAGCGCAGCCCGACATGCAGCCAGCCGCACAGCACGAGCGCCGCAGACAGCACGACAGCGACGTTCGTACCGTTGACGGCCACAATATGGATCAGCCCAGTCGTGCGAAATGCCTGCCGCAGCGAGGGATCCAGGCCGCTGGTGTCACCCTCGACCAGCCCAGGGAGCAACCCGGCCTCGTCGTCCGACAGCGGCGAGGCGGCCCTCCGCAGCCCCTCCCGCAACCGACCCGCGGCTGTCTGCAGCCGGGATGGTGGCGCCAGCACCGTCGGTCGGCCGCGAGCGGACAGCAGGGCGGCGACGTCGTCTCCCGCCCCCGCCGCCTGCACCCGACCCTCGGTCCGGACCCTGGTGCTGGGCAGCAGCCCCAACCAGCGCGGGTCAGTGGCGAAGACCAGGACCGGCTCACGGAGCCTGAGCTGGCGCCCTGCGACCTGCAGCTGCTCGACCCGGACGCGGGCCACCACCAGCTGCCGAAAGGCGAGAACGGCCTCCTTCGGCAGGACGACCCTCGGGTCGTCGAGCAGCACCCCCTCCACCACGACCGCGGCCCCTTCACGGGCGGCCACCGCCAGGGCCCGGACCCGGCCAGCCCCCGCCGCACCTGCCCTCGCCGTACCTGCCCTCGCCGTACCTGCCCGCAGCACAAGGCCGGCGGCCACGGCCGACACCGCAGACAGGGCCAGTAGCAGCCCGACAGGCAGCAGCCGGCCCTGCCAGGCGACGACCCACGCCGCGGCGGCGGGCACGGTGAGCCGCAGGTCGAGCCGCTCGACCCCGTCCCGCTCGACCCCGTCCCGCTGAACCGGGTGTGCACGGCTCACACCCGCACCTTGGCCTTGAGTGAGGAGTACTTCGCCTTCCCGATGCCACTGACCTTGCGGAGCTGGTCCACGCTGGCGAAGCGGGCGTGCTCGGTCCGCCAGTCCAGGATGCGCTGTGCCAGCACCGGCCCGACGCCGGGGAGCCCGTCGAGATCGCTGACCGTTGCCGCGTTGAGGTCCAGCAGTCCCCCGGTGGGGCCGCTCCCGGCCACCGTCCCGCTCGCGGCGACGGTGGCCGACGGGACCCCGACCAGCACCTGCTGACCGTCCATCACCTTCTGGGCGAGGTTGAGCAGGCCGGTGGAGGCGCCGGGCAGTAGACCACCGGCCGCCCTCAGGGCATCGTCGACTCGCGACCCATCGGGCAGCCTAACGATGCCGAGGTGGCGCACCCGTCCCGTCACGTCGACCACGAGGACACCCCGTGACCCGGCGTCCGGCCTGGACGCGGAGCTGGCACCCGCGACGGCAGGGGCGACCAGCGGCTGCTCCGACAGGCGGGCCCGCAGCAGGACGGCGCCCGCGACGACCGCCGCCATCAGCCCCACCCCGACGAGCGCCAGCACCCCTCGCCGACCCGGGTCGACCCGCCCGGAGCGCAGCAGCCCCAGGACAGACAGCGCTGCCCGCTCCTGACGCGCCTCGTCACCGTCAGGTGCGGGATCGGACCACGACGGGATGGGTGCCGTGACAGGCGAGGACGCCGGGATCAGGCGCTCGCGGCACCCACCCGCGCACCGGGCACTCGACGGGCCCCGAGGGCACGGGGGTGGCGTCGCCAGCATCGCGCCAGGACGGACCGGGTGGCCACGGCTCGAGCTCCTCCTCGTCCCCGGGCGAGAGCCACGGCAGCCCCGGCCCGGCAATCGCCGACGCTCCGGTAGGTGAAGGGGTCCACGAGCCCGGCGACGTGGACGTAGGCCTGTCCGTGGACCCAGGCACCCACGCGTGAGCCCGCGGACCGGACCGCAACGCTGCGACGCGCGCGACGACGGCTGGGTCCGCGGCGCGGGTCCGGAAGGGCACGCACCGACGCTAGGAAGAGTTCACCTCGGACCCGGGACGCCTGCCCGACCTGTGGACCGTCAGGAAGGCTGTGGACGAAGCCACCGCAGCAGGTGCACCTGGTGTCGGCCGACGACGACGACGGCGAGCAGGGCAGCCCACAGCAGGTCCCGGCCCTCGAAGACCGCCAGCACCGGAACGGCGACGGCTGCCGTCACAGAGGCCAGCGCGACCCACCTCGCGACGGCCAGCACCGCCACCCAGACGAGGACGACGACCAGGGCCCACAGCGGGTGGACCCCAAGAACAGCACCCGCAGCGGTGGCGACTCCCCGGCCGCCTCTGCCCCGCAGGAAGGGTGAGGTGACGTGCCCCAGGACGGCTGCCACCCCCGCCACCAGACCGGCCCGGTGGTCGACCGCACCGAAAGCGACGGCAGGTGCTGCGCCCTTCGCGACGTCGAGCAGGCCAACGACGACGCCGGCACGCCGGCCCATGGCCCGACCGGCATTGGTCGCCCCCGGGTTGCCGGAGCCCACGACCCGCAGGTCGATGCCCCGGGCGCGGGCGATGAGCACGGCGGGCGAGAGCGAGCCCGTGGCGTACCCGAGCACCAGCGCCAGGGTCAGCGCCGGCACACGACCACCCCGAGCAGGCCGGGCCCAACGTGGGCCCCGACGACGGCCCCGACCTCGCTCGTGTGCAGCGAGCGCAGTCCGGGGATCGAGGCGCGGACCGCGTCCGCCAGCGACCGGGCCCGCTCCGGGGCCTCCAGGTGGTGGACCGCCACGTCGACCGGCCCGTCTCCCGCTGCCTCCGCCGCGAGCACCTGCATCCGCGCGAGTGCCCGTGAGAACGTCCGCACCTTCTCCTTCAAACCAATGGTGCCGTCCCGGACGACGAGCAGCGGCTTGACCGCCAGCGCCGTGCCGAGCAGGGCAGACGCCGCCGTCATCCGGCCGCCACGACGCAGGTGCTCGAGGGTGTCGACGTAGAACAGCGTCGTCGTCCGGTCGACGAGCCCGGCGGCAGCCGCGACGGTCTCGAGACCGCCACCGGACGCAGCCTTGCGGGCAGCCGCGAGCACGGCGAACCCCAGGCCCATGGCGATGGAGCGACTGTCGACGACCTCGACCTCGATGCCCTCGGTGGCGACCTCGCGGGCCGCCACGCGGGCCGAGTCGACGGTCCCGGACAGCTGTGCCGACAGATGGACGCTGACGACCTGGTCCGCCCCGCAGTCGCGGTAGGCCGACACGAGCTCGGCCGGACTGGGCCGGGACGTCGTGACCTGCACGCGCCGCTCGTGCAGCGCCGCCGCCACCTCGGCGGGGGTGACGTCGAGCTCGGAACCCGAGCGGTTGCCGAGGACGACGTGCAGCGGGACGACGGTGATCCCGTGGGTCCGGGCCATCCCCGCCGGCAGGTAGGACGTCGAGTCGGTGACGACCGCGACCCGCGCCACTAGGCGGGGACGACGTTGACGAGCCTCGGCGCACGGACGATGACGGTGCGCAGCTCCCGCCCGGCCAGCGAGTCCTGCACCTTCGACGAGCCCAGGGCGAGCTCGCGCAGCTCCTCTTCGCCGATGCCCGGCGGGACCTCCAACTTGTCGCGCACCTTGCCTGCGACCTGCACGACGCAGGTCACCAGGTCATCGATGAGCAGCGCGGGATCTGCTGTGGGCCAGACAGAGTCGTGGACGCTGTCGCCCGACTCGACCTCGTGACCCAGCCGGGACCACACCTCCTCCGCGGCGTACGGCGCGTAGCAGGACAGCATCGTCGCCAGGGCGGTCAGACCGTCGCGCAGCGAGCCCCCGGGGGCGCCGCCGGTGTCCACGGCCTTGCGCAGGGCGGAGGTCAGCTCGTGGAAGCGGGCGACGGCCACGTTGAGGCGATGGGCCTCGACCAGCCGGGTGACGTCGTCGACAGCCTTCGCCACCGTCTTGTCCACGGCGGGGTCGCGATCGTCGCCGGTGGCCGCGGCGACGTCGGTCGCCAACCGCAGGACGCGGGCGAGGTACTTGACGGCGCCGGTGGGTGACACGTCGGCCCAGTCGACGTCGTCCTCGGGCGGGCCGGCCGACAGCATCGTGAGCCGCACCGCGTCCACGCCGTACGACGCGAGCTCATCCCCCAGGTTGACCAGGTTGCCCGTCGACTTGCTCATCGCCGAGCCGTGCAGGATCACCTGGCCCTGGTTCAGCAAGGCCGTGAAGGGCTCGGTGAAGTCGAGCAACCCCATGTCGAACAGGACCTTGGTGAAGAAGCGGCTGTAGAGCAGGTGCAGGATCGCGTGCTCGACCCCCCCGACGTACTGCCCGACCGGTAACCAGTCGCGGACAGCAGCCGGGTCGAAAGGCCCGTCCAGGTAGTCCTTCGCGGGGTAGCGCAGGTAGTACCAGGAGGAGTCGACGAAGGTGTCCATCGTGTCGGTGTCGCGCTCGGCGGCACCACCGCAGGCCGGGCAGGCCACCTCGACCCAGTCGCGGGCCGCAGCCAGCGGCGAGGTGCCACGGGGACGCAGGTCGGCACCGCGCAGGTCGGGCAGGACGACGGGCAGCTGGTCGTCCGGGACCGCCACCTCGCCGCAGGCTGGGCAGTGCACGATCGGGATCGGCGTGCCCCAGAAGCGCTGGCGGGAAAGCAGCCAGTCACGCAGCCGGTAGTTCGTCGCCCCCCGGCCGCCGCCACGCGATTCGAGGTTGGCGACGACCCGCTCGATGGCCTCGGCCTTGCGCAGGCCGTCGTACTCGCCGGAGCCGGTCAGGACACCGTCACCGGTCGTCGCGACACCCGTGACCGCCGGGTCGTCGGCGCCGGTGTCGACGACCACGCGCACGGGCAGGCAGAACTCCCGGGCGAAGTCGAGGTCGCGCTGGTCGTGCGCGGGCACGGCCATGATCGCCCCGGTGCCGTAGTCGGCCAGCACGTAGTCGGCGGCGTACACGGGCATCTGCTCACCGGTCAGTGGGTTGGTCGCCGTGACGCCGAGGTCCACGCCGGTCTTGGGGCGGTCGGTCGACTGTCGGTCAATGTCGGAGAGCTTCCTGACCTGCTCGCGGTAGGCCTCCAGCGCAGGCAGCTGGGAGGGCGTGCAGAGCTCGGCCGCCAGCGGTGCGTCGGCCGCCACGACGAAGAAGGTCGCGCCGCACAGGGTGTCCGGTCGGGTCGTGAACACCGTGACGGTGCGGTCCCCACCGCCGTCGAGATGGACGTCGAAGTCGACGTGCGCCCCACGGGACCGGCCGATCCAGTTCTTCTGCATGAGCAGCACCGGCGCAGGCCAGTGCCCCTCGAGCTGCTCCATGTCGTCGAGCAGCCGGTCGGCGTACTGCGTGATCCCGAAGTACCACTGCGTCAGCTCGCGCTTGGTGACCTCCGCCCCACAGCGCTCGCACCGACCACCAACAACCTGCTCGTTGGCCAGCACCGTCTGGTCCTGGGGGCACCAGTTGACCGGCGAGCTGCGCCGGGTGGCCAGGCCCCGCTCCCGGAAGCGCAGGAACAGCCACTGGGTCCAGCGGTAGTACTCGGGGTCGGAGGTGTGCAGCCGCGTGGACCAGTCGAAGCTGACGGCGTAGCGGCGGAAGGCCTCGGCCTGGGTCTCGATGTTGGCGTACGTCCACGTCGCCGGGTGCTCACCCCGCTTGATGGCGGCGTTCTCGGCCGGCAGCCCGAAGGAGTCCCAGCCGACGGGGTGCAGCACGTCGTGCCCCCGGCGCATCCAGAACCTGGCGATCACGTCGCCGATCCCGAACGCCTCTGCGTGCCCCATGTGCAGGTCACCGCTGGGATAGCTGAACATGTCGACGACGTACGTCTTCGGAGCGCCCTCACGGCGTCCTGCCCGGTGGAGGTCGAGGCGGTCCCACACCGGGAGCCACCGGTCCTGCAGCGCGTGCGGGTCGTAGACCTCGGGCTCGTCGGGGATCGTCGTCACCGGCTGATCCTACGGGCGCAGACGAGGCAATTCCGGCCCCGTAGGATCGACCGATGACGTTGGAGGCGCGACCCGCCGACGTCGACGTTTCGGCGTGGCGCAGCGCAGGTCCAGCCGAGCGGCACCGGCGTCGTCGCCTGCTCCTCGCGGTCACCGTCGCGTTCACCGTCTTCAGCGCCTTCGTGGGCTTCGCGATCGGACGCGAGACCGTGCTGGCCTGGGTGCTGCTGTTCCTGTGGGCGGCGTGCGCCGGGGACGGACGCAGGTGGCGCCACGCTGTGCTGCACGACTGGTCACCGCTCATCGGCGTGCTGCTGGCCTACGACCTGCTCCGCGGCCTCGCCAAGCACGTCGGGCCGCACGTCGCGACCCTCCCGTCGCTGTTCAACGGCAAGACGGTCGGCGGCGGCCTGGACACGGCGCACGTCACCGAGATGATCAACTTCGACCGGGAAATGTTCGGTGCTGTCCCGACCGTGTGGCTGCAGCAGCACCTCTACGACCCCGCCGTCACGCACTGGTACGACGTGGTGGTCGTCGTCACCTACATGTCGCACTTCACGTTGTCGCTCGTGCTGGCCGTCGTGCTGTGGGCCCGCAGCTACCCGGTCTTTCGGCGCTACGTCTGGACGGTCACGGCGCTGACCGTGTCGACGCTGATTACCTACGCCCTCTATCCGGCCGCACCGCCGTGGATGGCCAGCCTCAACAACTACCTCCCGCAGGGCGTCGTGCGCGTCGTGGGCGTCACGTTGCTCAAGACCGGCGGCCATACCGTCAACTCCGCGGTAGAGCGCGGCTCCACCTACGCCAACCCGGTCGCCGCCATGCCGTCCCTGCACGCCGGGGTGCCGATGCTGCTGCTGCTGTTCTTCTGGCCGCTGGTGAACCGACCCCTGCGCGCTGTCCTCGGCGGCTACGTCCTGCTCATGGCGTTCACGCTGGTGTACGGCGGGGAGCACTACGTGACCGACGTGCTGGCGGGCTGGGTCTACGCCACGGGCAGTGTGCTGCTGACGCGTCGACGGGCACGGCCCGCACCCGCATGAGGCCTGCACCTGTTCTCGCCGATCCGTCGCAGCCTGGACCAGATCCCCCGTCACGCCGCTGCCTGGCGGGCTACCAACGCCGCGGCGCTGCAGGCCGAGGGACCGCTGTGGGTGGTGCTCGGTGACTCGACGGCCCAGGCGATCGGGGTCACCCGCGGCATCGAGCACGGCTACGTCGGCCGGGTCCACCGGCTGCTCGAGGCCCGCGACGTTACGCCCTGGCGCGTCGTCAACCTGTCCCGCTCGGGCGCGGTCCTGTCCGAGGTCCTGGACAGCCACTCCCGGCGCTGGCCGACCTCCCCTCCCCGCAGCTCGTCAGCTGCGTCATCGGCGGCAACGACCTGCGCCGTACCCCGCTCCCCGAGCTCCTCGTCCGGCTGGAGCAGCTGGTGTCCGCTCTTCCTGACGGCGCCCTGCTCGCCAACCTGCCACGGGGCCTGCGGGAGGCCAAGGCCGTGCGCGCCAACACCCTGCTGGCCGAGCTCGCCGCCGACAGGGGCCTTCGGGTCGCCGACCTCTGGTGGCACACCGGCCCACCGTGGCGCGGCAAGTACGCCGACGGGCTGCACCCCAACGAGAAGGGGGCTAACCGAGTGGGTCGCCGCGATCGGCGCCGCGCTCGACCTGCCCCCGGAGGTCGTCCCAAGGCCAACCGGCTAGATCACGGCGGACTCGGCCCTGGCGAGGGCGTCGTCCTTGGCGGCCTCCAGCCCACTGGTGGCCCTCAGCGGGACCTCCTTGATGAACAGCGTGAGCACGAACGCCGGGATCAGGAGCACGGCCACCGTGAGGAAGACGGTGTGCATCGAGTCCGCGAACCCGGACAGGACCAGGTGCCGTACGCCGTCCGGCAGGTTCTTGATCGTGGAGGTGTTGTTCAGGCTGGCCGACTGCTGGAACTGCGCGAGCAGCGCCTTCGGAGCCCCCGCGGCGATGGCCCGGTCACGGATGTTGCCGATGACGGTGCCGAACAGGATCGACAGCGACAGGGCCGCCCCGAAGGTCCCACCCATTGACCGGAAGAACGTCACGCTGCTGGTCGCGACCCCCATGTCGGTCGGCGGCAGGGCGTTCTGCACCGAGATGACGAGCGTCTGCATCGACAGCCCCAGCCCGGCGCCCATCACGACCATGTAGACCATTGCGTGCCACACGGGCGTGTCCGCGTCGAGCAGCGAGAACAGCAGCATCGAGGTGAACATGACGGCCGTCCCGACGATGGGGAAAACCTTGTACTTGCCGGTCCGCATCATCACGCGACCTGACACCGTCGAGGACGCGATGATGCCGGCCATCAGCGGGATGAGCAGCAGCCCCGAGCGCGTCGGGCTCTCGTCCTTCACGATCTGCAGGTAGAGCGGCAGCATGACGATGCCACCGAACATCGCGGTGCCGACCAGGAAGCTGACGGCGCTGGAGTAGCTGAAGACCCGGTTGCTGAACACGCGCAGCGGCAGGATCGCCTCCTCGCCCATGTGGCGCTCACGAGGGACGAACAGGCCGATGCTGACGACCCCGATGACCATCAGGCTGATGCTCGCGAAGGAGCCCCAACCGAAGTCGCGGCCCTTCTCGGCGAGCAGCAGGATCGCCACGATGCCCGCTGTGAGCAGCGCCGCGCCGAGGTAGTCGATGCGGTGCTCGGTGCGCCGACGGGGGGTCTTGAGGTTACGCGAGACCACGAGGAGGGCCGCAATGCCGATCGGGACGTTGAGGTAGAAGATCCAGCGCCACCCGTCGATGCCGACCAACGTGTCCTGACCGGCGAAGAACCCGCCCAGCACCGGTCCGAGAACGCTCGAAGTGGCGAAGACCGACATGAAATACGCCTGGTACTTCCCGCGCTGCCGAGGCGGGACGATGTCGCCCACGATGGCGAAGGCGAGCGAGAGCAGGCCACCCGCACCGAGGCCCTGCAGGGCGCGGTAGCCGGCCAGGACGTAGATGTTCTGAGCGGTGCCGCACAGCACCGAGCCGACGACGAAGATGCCGATGGCGAACAGGTAGAACGGCTTGCGGCCGTACAGGTCGGAGAGCTTGCCGTACAGCGGGGTGCTGACCGTCGAGGTGACCAGGTAGGACGTGGTGACCCACGCTTGCGCGGTCTGGCCGTTCAGCTTGTCGGCGATGGTCTTCATCGCCGTCGACACGATGGTCTGGTCCAGCGAGGCCAAGAACATGCCCAACAGCAGACCGGACAGGATCGTGAGGATCTGGCGGTGCGTCAGGACCCCTGGCGAGGCCGGCACCTCAGTGGCGGCGGTGCTCTCGGAGACGGTGGTCATGCGTCAAGCCTTCCCGTGGCGGGTGGTTCCCACGAGCTCGAGCCGGTCGGAGCCGGTGGTGAGGTCGTGGTTGAGGCGGGCGAGGGCAGTGGTGAGGGAGCGCAGCTGCTCGGCGGTCCAGTCCGGCAGCAGCCGGGTGAGGACCTCGGTGCGGGTCGCGCGCAGCGACGCCACCGTGGTGCGACCGTCCTCGGTCAGCGAGAGCACGTGGGCGCGCAGGTCCTGCGGGTCGGGGTCGCGCACGACCCAGCCACGGGAGACGAGGGCACTGACCTGTCGACTGACGGTCGAGACGTCCAGGCCCATCGAGCAGGCGACGTCGGTCAGCCGCACGGGCGCGAGCTGCTCCACGCGGCCGAGCAGGACGGCAGCGGCGACCTCCAGCGGCGGCTCACAGCGGACGACGACCGCGCCGTGCAGCTCCCGCAGACCACGGACGAGCACGGCGAACTGCTCGGCGAGCAGTTCGACGTCGGACATGCAGACAGTGAACTAGTTGTCTGCTGCAAGCACAAGGTCAGGACAACGTGACGCGTCCCACTTCCTCGCGCGCGCGGGAGGGGACCTAGAGGTCAGACGACCTCGCGAAGGCCACCGGTCGTCACGTCGTAGACGAAGCCGCGAACACTGTCCTTCACGGGGATCGACGGCTCGGCCATGATCCGGGCGATACTCTGTCGTACGTCGGTGTCGAGGTCGCTGAACGCCTCGGGGAACCAGGTCGGCTTGATGCCCGTGTCGGCCAGGATCTGGGCGGCGAACTCGTCGTTGGTGAAGGTGAGCATCCCGCAGTCGGTGTGGTGCACGAGCACGATCTCCTTGGTTCCCAGCAGCCGCTGGCTGATCGCCAGGGAGCGCAGCTCGTCGGCCGTGATGACCCCACCGGCGTTGCGGATGACGTGCGCGTCACCCTCGCTCAGGCCGAGCAGCCCGTATGGGTTGAGCCGGGCATCCATGCAGGCCACGATGGCGACCTGCCGGCCGGGAGGCAGCGGGAGGTCACCCTTGTCGAAGGTGGCGGCGTAGCTCTCGGCGTGGGCGAGGAACTCGTCGGTGACAGACATGCAGGCCTCCAAGATCGGGTGGCACAAAGCCTACCGGGTCGGTGGGTGATGTGTCCTCAGATGCCGTCCTGCAGGGCGTCGCTCAGCAGCGCGACCAGTGCCTCGAGCTGGACGTCGACGGAGGAGAACTCCTCGTCCGAGCCGTCCAGGGCCCGGGCCGCGAGGCCCGCCTTCTCGTCGATGAGCTCGGCGATCCGGGCGTCGATGGTCTGGGCCGCGATGATGCGCCAGGCGGTCACGGGCTGGTCCTGCCCGATGCGGTGCACCCGGTCGATGGCCTGCGTTTGCTCGGCCGCCGTCCAGGACAGCTCGGCGAGCACGACATTGGAGGCGACCTGCAGGTTGAGCCCGACACCCGCCGCCATGAGCGAGCAGACCGCGACCGCGACGTCGGGGTCCTGCACGAAGGCGTCGATGCTGCGCTGGCGATTGGTCGGGGTCTGGTCCCCCCGGATGGACACGAAGCCGATCCCGCGCTGCTCGAAGGTCTTCTCGGCGGCGTCCATGACGTCGACGTGCTTGGCGAAGAAGACCACCTTCCCGACGTTCCGCGACAGCTGAGCGGCGTAGTCGGCAGCAAGGACTGCCTTGGCCCGGCCGATGCGGCGCATCATGCTGAAGACGTTCTCGCCGGTGTCGGAGTCGCTGGCGTCCTGCCGCTCCCACCCGGCGACCTTGCGCACCAGGTCGTGGTCAATGTCCTCGGGCACCACCCCGGGCGAGCGGGCCTCGAGGGCGCTCTCGTAGCGCTTGACCAGGCGCCGGGCCAGGACGCGTTCCGCCTCCCGGATGGACCGGCCCAGCACCCCGTCGAGCTCGACGGGAAGGTCGGCGATGCGCCGGGCCGGGATGTCGGCCGCGACGTCCACCTTGCGGCGGCGCACGATGCCGAGGTCGATGACGGCCTGCCGGGCCGCGGGATAGAAGTCGCCGTCGACCGGCGTCAGCTCGTTGTCCTCCAGCGCGTCCAGGAGGGCAGCCCCGGGCTCCTTCTCGGTGACCCAACCGAGAAACTCCCAGATGGCCAGGAAGTCCTCGATGTCGTTGATCAGCGGGGTGCCGGTGAGGGCCATCAGCAGCGGCCGCACGGTGCGGGAACGGATGCGCTCGGACAGCTCGAGGACGTGGCGCGAGCGCTGCGAGGTCTTGTTCTTGATGAAGTGCGCCTCGTCGACGACCATCCCGCGGAACCCCAGGTTGCCCAGCCAGCCCACATGCCGGTCCAGGACCTCGTAGTTCACGACGACGATGTCGGAGAAGCCGTCGACGGTCTCGCCGTCGCCGTGGACGACCGTCGTCGGACGGTGCGGGGTCCAGAGGCCGGCCTCGCGGAACCAGTTGGTCTTGACGACGTTGGGGACGACCACGAGCAAGGGGTAGGCGTCGGCAGCCTGCGCAGCCAGCAGCGCCTGCGCCGTCTTGCCCAGACCCGGCTCGTCGGCCAGCAAGAAGGTGCGGTGCCCCTCGGCCGCTGCCTCGACGACCTGGGCCTGGTGCGGCATCAGCTCCCGTCCCCCGGCAGCCTTCAGGGACGCGGCGGGGGGGAGCGCCATGCACGACGTCGCCCCGCCCGAAGCGTTCTCGAAGGACCGGAGCAGCGGGCCCAGCAGCTCCCAGCTGCTGAGCATCCCAGCTCGGGAAGCCCTAGCAGGGAGCGGTTGTGAGAAGTCCGGCTCGAGGAAGGGGTTGGCGAGCTGCCGGGACATGACCGACCGGGGGACCACCTGCCGCTCGGCGCGCGCCTGGGGGGCCGACACCTGCGACGTGACCGGTTCCGGGGCCGGGTCCAGACCACCGGCGAGCTGCATCTCTCGCATGAGGGTGCGGGACCCCTCGAGGAGCTCCGCGTCCTCGGCGAGCAGCACGAGCAGCGTGCTGTCCCGGGCCGCCGTACGGGCCAGGCTCGTGGCCAGGTCGTCGACGCGCTTGAGCTGACGGTTGCGGTGTGCCTCACTGCTGGCTTCGTCGGCCTTGATGCGGGCCCGCTCCTCGCGCATGAGCAGCCCCACCACCTGAAAGCTGGTGCGGACCGAGGGCCCCACCTTGCCCCGCTGGACGGCAAGGTCGACGTCACGGACAGCGCGCGCGAGGACCGGGACGATCCCGGGCTCCTCGCGGGCCGCGGGGCGGCGCTGCTGCCGAGGCACGGCGCGGCCGGCTCCGGTCGAGCGTCCACCTCGTGTGGCCACGTTGCCTCTCTTCTCCGGACGCAC
>JAYTHS010000336.1:0-1160 GCA_043732345.1 Frankiales bacterium
GGGACGCTCCCGCCCACGCCGTACGCGCTCGCCGTCCTGGACGTCGTGGAGCTGATCCCGCCCGGCAAGGTCCTCACGTACGGCGACGTCGCCGAGCTCGTCGGCCGGGGCACCCCCCGGACCGTCGGGACGGTCATGAGCAAGCACGGGCGCGAGGTGCCGTGGCACCGCGTGGTCCAGTCCGGCGGCCGGCCCGCCGAGCCGCTGCTGACCGAGGCGCTCGCCCTGCTGCAAGCCGAGGGCTGCCCGGTCCTCGGGGACCGGGTCGACCTGGCACGGGCCCGCTGGGACGGACCGGGACGCTGAGGTCCTGTCGCGCGGACTGTCGGACGTTGCTGCTTGGCTCTACCGTCATGAGGCCCGCATGAGCTACCGGCTGCTGCGCACACCGCCGGCCGTCGCCGGGCCCCTCGTCCCTGATGCCGCTCAGCAGGCCGTGCTGTCCCACCCGGGCGGTCCGCTGCTGGTCCTGGCCGGCCCGGGCACCGGCAAGACCACGACGCTGGTCGAGGCGGTTGCCCGCCGGGTCGAGGGTGGTCTGCCCGCCGACCGGGTCCTGGTCCTGACCTTCAGCCGCAAGGCGGCTGCTGAGCTGCGGGACCGGATCACCGCCCGGCTGGTCACCCCGGTGGCGGGGCCGACGGCGTGGACGTTCCACGCGTTCTGCTACGCGCTGCTGCGGGAGCAGGCCGTCGCCGAGCGGTCCGGCGAGCCGCTGCGGCTGCTGTCCGGACCCGAGCAGGACGTCGCCCTGCGCGAGCTGCTCAGAGGCTCCCTGGACCTCGGCCGGTCGTGGCCACCGACGCTGCGGGCTGCCTTGACGACGCGCGGCCTGACGCAGGAGGTGCGGGCACTGCTGTCGCGGGCCCGGGAGCTCGGCCTGGACCCCGACCAACTCGGCGCCGTCGCTGCCCGGGAGGGCCGGGAGGACTGGGCGGCCCTGGCTGGCTTCTTCGGGGAGTACCTCGACGTGCTCGACGCGCAGGGGGCGCTGGACTACGCCGAGCTGATCCACCGGGCGGTCCTGCTCGCCGAGGAGCCGAGCACGGGAGCCGCCCTGCGCGAGCGGTTCCAGGCGGTCTTCGTCGACGAGTACCAGGACACCGACCCGGCGCAGGAGCGGCTGCTGCAGGCGTTGGCCGGGGGTGGGCGCGACCTGG
>JAYTHS010000337.1:0-1158 GCA_043732345.1 Frankiales bacterium
GCTGGTGCGGGTGCTCAACGCGACCGGGGTGCTGCTGCACACCAACCTGGGCCGCGCCGCCCTCTCCCCCGCCGCCGTGGCGGCCCTCGCGCTCGCGGCGGGGGCCACCGACGTCGAGCTCGACCTGGACACGGGTTCTCGTGGGCGCCGCGGTCGCGGAGCGATGGCCGCCCTCGCCGCCGCCGTGCCCGCCGCCGGTGATGTGCACGTGGTGAACAACGGGGCCGCCGCGCTGGTTCTCGCGGCCACTGCGCTCGCGGATGGTGGCCGGGAGATGGTCATCGCCCGGGGGGAGATGGTGGAGATCGGGGACGGCTTCCGGTTGCCCGACCTGCTCGAGTCCACGGGCGCGCGGCTGCGCGAGGTGGGCACCACGAACCGGGTGAGCCGTGAGGACTACGCCCGCGCCGTCGGCCCGAACACCGGGATGATCCTCAAGGTCCACCCGTCGAACTTCGTGGTGCAGGGGTTCACCTCGTCGGTGGGACCTGCACAGCTCACCGGGCTCGGGGTGCCCGTGGTGTGCGACATCGGTTCCGGCCTGCTGACCCCGCACCCCCGCCTGCCCGAGGAGCCCGACGCAGCCACCACCCTCGCCGCCGGGGCCGACCTCGTCATCTGCAGCGGGGACAAGCTGCTCGGCGGACCGCAGGCTGGGCTGCTGCTGGGCGACGCGGACCTCGTCCACCGGTTGCGGCGCCACCCGCTGGCCCGGGCGCTGCGCGTGGACAAGCTCATCCTCGCCGCCTTCGAGGCCACGCTGCGCGGACCGGCCACCCCCACCGCCCGCGGCCTCGCCACCGGGGTGGCGGAGCTGCTCGCCCGGGCGCAGAAGCTGGCGGCGAGGCTCGCCGAAGCGGGTGTCGATGCCTGGGCCGTGACGAGCGCGGCGACCGTCGGCGGCGGGGGTGCGCCCGGCGTCGAGCTCGACAGCGCCGCACTGAGCCTGCCCGCGGGCCTGGCGCGCACGCTGCGAACGGGCCGGCCCGCCGTGCTGGGACGGGTGGAGCAGGGGCGTTGCCTGCTCGACCTGCTGGCCGTCGACCCCGCCGACGACGATGACCTGCTCGACGCCGTCCGCCGGGCCGTGGCCGGCTGATGCACGTGCTCGCCACCGCGGGCCACGTCGACCACGGCAAGTCCACGCTCGTCCGCGCG
>JAYTHS010000338.1:0-1158 GCA_043732345.1 Frankiales bacterium
GCTGGTGCGGGTGCTCAACGCGACCGGGGTGCTGCTGCACACCAACCTGGGCCGCGCCGCCCTCTCCCCCGCCGCCGTGGCGGCCCTCGCGCTCGCGGCAGGAGCCACCGACGTCGAGCTCGACCTGGACACAGGTGCGCGCGGGCGCCGCGGCCGAGGAGCGATGGCCGCCCTCGCCGCCGCCGTACCCGCCGCCGGTGACGTGCACGTGGTGAACAACGGGGCCGCCGCGCTGGTCCTGACGGCCACCGCGCTCGCCGATAGCGGCCGGGAGATGGTCATCGCCCGAGGGGAGATGGTGGAGATCGGGGACGGCTTCCGGCTGCCGGACCTGCTCGAGTCCACCGGCGCACGGCTGCGCGAGGTGGGCACCACGAACCGGGTGACCCGCGAGGACTACGCCCGCGCCGTCGGCCCGAACACCGGGATGATCCTGAAGATCCACCCGTCGAACTTCGTGGTGCAGGGGTTCACCTCGTCGGTGGGACCCGCGGAGCTCACGGGGCTCGGGGTGCCCGTGGTGTGCGACATCGGTTCCGGCCTGCTGGCCCCGCACCCCCGGCTGCCCGAGGAGCCCGACGCGGCCACCACCCTCGCCGCCGGGGCCGACCTCGTCATCTGCAGCGGGGACAAGCTGCTCGGCGGCCCGCAGGCTGGGCTGCTGCTCGGCGACGCGGACCTCGTCCACCAGCTGCGGCGCCACCCGCTGGCCCGGGCGCTGCGGGTGGACAAGCTCATCCTCGCCGCCTTCGAGGCCACCCTGCGCGGACCGGCCACCCCCACCGCCCGGGGCCTCGACACCGTGGTGGCGGAGCTGCTCGCCCGGGCGCAGGGGCTGGCGGCGAGGCTCGCCGAAGTGGGCGTCGATGCCGTGGCCGTGGCGAGCGCAGCGACCGTCGGCGGCGGGGGTGCGCCCGGCGTCGAGCTCGACAGCGCCGCTCTGAGCCTGCCCGCGGGCGTGGCGCGCGCGCTGCGAACGGGCCGGCCCGCCGTGCTGGGACGGGTGGAGCAGGGGCGTTGCCTGCTCGACCTGCTGGCGATCGACCCCGTCGACGACGACGACCTGCTCGACGCCGTCCGCCGGGCCGTGGCCGGCTGATGCACGTGCTCGCCACCGCGGGCCACGTCGACCACGGCAAGTCCACGCTCGTCCGCGCG
>JAYTHS010000339.1:0-1157 GCA_043732345.1 Frankiales bacterium
TGGGCAAGACCGGCCAGGCTGGTACTGCTCGCTCGGGACAGCCGGCTGGACGACGTGCGGATCTGCCGGGTTCCTCACCGGATGGAGATGTTCGGGGTCGTCTCCAGCGCAGCGAGGGGCCGAACTCGCGCCGTCCTCCGGCAACCGGATCGGAACTCCCGCCGCGCAACCGGACGCAGGAGGGCCGCTCCACCGGCGGCCCAGCAGATGGGGTGTCCTCATCGGGTGACGCGCAGTCCAGGGGAAGTGCTCTTGGAGAACGCCGTCCCGTGGCCCAACGAGGGGCAGCAGCGTCCGGCGCTCGGGGTGCGACAGCGCGTCCATCGGGGGTGCGCGACGCCTCCGGTCGAACGATTGGACAGGGGTCGCTGTCCGGTCGGGTCACGACCGATCGAGGTGCTGCGTCCGGAGGCGGGTCACGCCCGCCCTCGCCGTCGAGCTCGTCGGCCGGGCGGCCGGATGTGCCCGCTTGGCAGGGGCAACGAGCGGAGGACCCGTCGCGACGTACGGTGCTCGGCGACGGAACGCCGGTGGCTCGGACGTCCTACCAAGAGCGACAGCTCAAGCGCTCAGGCGCTGCCCCGGACCGTCGGCCCGAGACCTCCACCCGGGGGTCAGCAAGCCGGAGCGAGATCGAGGAGCGGGCGTACGACCCGAGGCGTGAAGCCCGGCGTCAGCTCACGCGGGTCCCGCTGCCCGACGACGTCGACCCGCGGGAGCTGGACCAGGACGTTCGTCGACAGCTCACCACGCTGAGCAAGGACACCGCCGACCTCGTGGCGCAACACCTCGTGGTCGCCGGCCGGCTCATGGACGAGGACCCTGTGCAGGCGCTGGCGCACGCACGGGCGGCTCGGGCCATGGGTGGACGGGTGGGTGTCATCCGCGAGGCAAACGGCCTCGTCGCGTACGCGGCGGGGGAGTGGGCGGAGGCCCTGTCCGAGCTGCGCACGGCCCGCCGGATCACCGGACAGCCGGACCACCTGCCCGTCATGGCGGACTGCGAACGCGCCCTGGGCCGTCCCGACCGGGCCCTGCTCGTCGCAGACGACCCGCAGGCGTCGTCCCTGGACGCAGCCGGGCGGGTCGAACTGCTCATCGTGGCGGCGGGCGCCCGCCGCGACATGGGGCAGGTCGACGCGGCCGTCGTGTCGCTC
>JAYTHS010000340.1:0-1156 GCA_043732345.1 Frankiales bacterium
AGGCGAAGACCGCGGCCGAGGACGACCTGCGGGAGCGGGCGGGGCTCGACTGGACGATCCTGCGGCCGACCACGCTCACGGACGAGCCCGGCACCGGAAGGGTGACCCTCACCGGTCCGCCCCTGGAAAGCTCCGAGGTGTCGCGGGCCGACGTGGCGGCGGTGGTCGTGGCTCTGCTCGACGCCCCGGGCACGGCGGGCACGACCCTGATGCTCACCAGGGGCAGCACGCCGGTCGTCGACGCGGTGCGTGTTCACGTCTCGTAGCATTCCGCCGTATGGACGAAGCCAGCGTGCAGGTCTCCGCCCCACCCGATCGCGTGTGGGAGCTGGTTAGCGATGTCACCCAGATGGGCCGGTGGAGCCCCGAGTGCACGGGTGGGCGGTGGACCGACGGCGCGTCGGGCCCCGTCATCGGGGCGCACTTCACCGGCTCCAACTCCCACGGCTGGGTGCGGTGGCGCACGCACTGCCGGGTGGTGGCCGCGGAGGCCGGGGTGCACTTCTCGTTCGAGGTCCGGGAGTCGGCCATGCGGTGGGGTTATCGGCTCGAGCCCGCGGACGGTGGCACGCGGCTGACCGAGTACCGCGTGACCATCGGGCCGAAACCCCTGGTGACCCGGATGTTCACCGGGCTCGGACTGGGAGGCCGGGAGCGGGAGCAGCAGATGGTCGACGGCATGCGGGCGACCCTGGCGCGGGTGAAGGCGGCTGCTGAGGCTTGAGCAGGAGCTGCGCCGCGCGACCGCGCGACCGCGGACGAGCGGCGCCGCGCGACCGCGGAACCCCCCGTGACGTGCCGGCCAGGGGGCGGGGACAGTGCAGCCCGGGACGTCCGGCCGATGGCCTGGCCACCGCAACCACCGGCAGGTGCCGCCGGTGGTTCCTGGCCCGACGGTGCGTCGGTGGCCAACGTCAGGGTGTGGGCCCTCCCGGGGTGGTGCGGTGGCCGGTTCGCAACGCCAGTGTCAGTCCGACGCCGAACACGACGCCGGCCCCGACCACGAAGACCCAGGCCGGGACGCCACCGCTCGACGAGCCTGTCGTGGTGGACCGTGCCGCGGCGTCTGCGGGAGGACCGGGGGTGCCCGAGCCGGCCGTCGTCAGCGTGAAGCTTCGTGAGCCGGACACCGGGTGGCTGTCGGCGGAAGTCGCCC
>JAYTHS010000341.1:0-4170 GCA_043732345.1 Frankiales bacterium
CATCTCGGGCCACCTGCTCGCAAGCCGTGACGTCGTACTGCACTGAGACGGTCGCTTTGGCGTTGTCCGTGAGCTCGGGAGTCGCAGCCCCCCGAACGACGAACGCTCCTCCCCTGATCTGACCCGTCGCCCAGATGGTGTCGATGGAGTCAGCAAAGCGTCGACACGAGACGCACCGGGCTCGCTCAGAGCCCGAAAGGGCTGCGTACGGCCGGTCTTTGCCGCGAGGGTCAAGGCGGCAAACCATGCTCGGGCGAATGCTGAAGCGCCCTGCGCGCCCATGCCGATGCCCGGTCCCGGGTCGGTGGCTGACGGGAAGGCGGCGGGTCCGTTGCTGGCAGTCGGCGTCGCGCTTTGCAGCGGCGGCAGCACGGTCGGGCTCGACAGGGATGAGCAGTCGACCAGCCCGGCCAGCAGCAAGCCCAGAAGCAGACCTCGACGCGCCGACACTCGGAGGTATCGAGATCGAAATCACCGCAGCGAGCCCTGTGGACACCCGGGCCGGCATCGAAGGCCACGACGGCGGCGAGACACCCGAGCAGCCTCCACCTCACCGCAGGACACCTTGGCCGGCCTGCACCGGAAGCCAGCCGGGGACGTCGCGGCCCAGCCCCGAGTCGGCGAGCGCGTAGTCCTCCGCGCAGCGCCGCAGGTCGTCCGACAAGGTCAGCATCCGCGCCGACAGGTCCCACAAGGCCAGCTCCCAGGTCTCGATGAACGACCGCAGCGCAGCCCGAACCACAGGGTCAGGGCTGCCGTCACCCAGGTGCTCCAGCCCGCGCCGGTCGTCGGCCAGTGCCCGCAGCAGCAGTCCTGCCTCCCGCAACGGGCCAGCGGCGGCGGTCAGCGACGGCGGGAGCAGATGCAAATCGGGCACGTGCGGACCCCAGGAGCGTGGCCAATCGACCATCCGCGACGCGTCGCAGGAACGCCAGCAGCTCGGCCAGGTCGTCCCTTCAGGCCGGGACGACGAGCTGCTGGCCGACCTGCAGGGATGAGCTGTCGAGGTGGTTGAGCCGCTGCAGCTGCGGTACGACCTCGCGGGGGTCGACGCCAGGCGCGACCCGCTGCGCCACGGCCCACAGCGTCTCGCCGCGGTGCACCGTCGTGGACACCAGCGGCGTCGAGGGGCCGGCGTGGCTGGCCGCCTGGCTTGAATCGGCCCGACCCAGGCTGAACGCCGCGAGCAGCAGCCCGGCCAGCACCAGCACGATCAGCAGGCGACCACGGCGGGTGAGCCGGACGGACCGCCCTGCAGGAGCGCAGTCCGGGAACGAAGCGTCCAAGCCCGAGGGGGCGGCAAAGGCGGTGGTCTGGGTCATGATGGGCTCCTCATCGGCTGCGGCGGTGCTGCCCTCCTTGCTACGGGAGGGGTCCGACAGTTCTGGCGGTCGAGCAGGTGTTCGATGCTTGTCGTGCCCTGACTTCGTACACCGGTTCGACACGCCGCGTCCAGCGGCACGTCGAACGGGTGTTTGAGATCGCGCCCGCGAAGCCCTACGGTTACGTAGGACACCGGGTCGGCGTGCGGCCCGGAGGATGGGGAGATCACATGGCGACAAGGACGAGTACGACGCCGCGCAGCCGAGCGGCGCTGGCCGCCGAGAAGCTTGCCCAGCCACCGGCCGCCGAGGAGTCCGCCGGCACCCCCAGCACCCCCCGCGCCTCCCGGGCCTCCACCATCCCCAAGACGGCCAGCACCCCCCGGGGCGGCGCCCGCACGACCGCCCCCGAGGTCCCACCCCTGGACGCCCCCCGTCGGGCCGGCCGCCCCTCCGACGACCTCGTCGCCGCCCAGATGGCGCAGGCCAAGAAGCTGACGGCAGCGCGCCTGGGGGCCGAGCGCCGGGCAGCTGCGAAGACCGCCGCCCAGGCCCACCCGGACGGCCCGCCCGACGCCTCCGGCCTGACCGCCCGACAGCGCCGGGTCCTCGAGGTCATCCGCGAGTCGATCGAGGTCCGCGGCTACCCGCCCACCGTCCGGGAGATCGGCGACGCCGTCGGCCTCACCAGCACCAGCAGCGTGGCGCACCAACTGAGCATGCTGCAGCGCAAAGGCTTCCTGCGCCGCGACCCCTCACGCCCCCGGGCCGTCGACGTCCGGATGCCCGGCGAGGCAGCCGCCGCGGTCGACGAGGCCGCGCAGCGGGCCGCGCACCCCGCCCCGGCGTACGTGCCGGTGCTGGGCCGGATCGCCGCCGGTGGTCCGATTCTGGCCGAGCAGGCTGTCGAGGACGTCTTCCCGCTGCCGCGCGAGTTGGTCGGGTCCGGGACGCTGTTCCTGCTCAAGGTCGTCGGTGAGTCGATGATCGACGCGGCGATCGCCGACGGTGACTGGGTCGTCGTCCGCCAGCAGTCCGAGGCCAGCAACGGCGAGATCGTCGCCGCCATGATCGACGGCGAGGCGACCGTGAAGACCTACCGCCGCAAGGACGGCCACGTCTGGCTGCTGCCCCACAACGAGGCGTTCGCGCCCATCCTGGGTGACGACGCGACGATCCTTGGCCGTGTCGTCACGGTGCTGCGCAAGATCTGAGGGGACGGCGCCCGGTCAGCGCAGCGGCAGCAGGCTCGCGTCAACCGGGCGGGCGGCGAGCACGGCCGCCTCGATCTCCTCGGGCCGCACCGGTCGGGAGAACAAGAACCCCTGGCCGAGCTGGCAGGACATGACCCGCAGGCTGTCGAGCTGGTCGGTCTGCTCGATCCCCTCGGCCACGAGCGTGAGCGACAGCGACTGACCGAGCCGGACGATTGTCCGGGTCAGCTCCCGCTCGTCGGTCCCCTGGTTGACCTGCGAGACGAAGGACCGGTCGATCTTGAGGATGTCGACCGGGAAGCGGGACAGGTAGCTGAGCGAGCTGTAGCCCGTCCCGAAGTCGTCGATGGCCAGCCGCACCCCGCGCGACTTCAGCGCCACCAGCAGCCCGAGCATCTCCTCGGTGCGCTCGATGAGAATGTTCTCCGTGATCTCGACGACCAGCGCCGAGGCGGGCAGGCCGGAGGTGTTGAGCGCGTCATCGACGGTCGCGAGAAAGCCGGGGTCCAGCAGCTGCACCGGTGAGACGTTGACCGCGATGGTGAACGCCGAGAGCTCGGGCAGGTCACGGCGCCAGACGGCGGTCTGCCGGCAGGCCTCGTTCAGGACCCAGGCTCCGATTTCCACGATTGCGCCGATGTCCTCGGCGACGGAGATGAAGTCGGTCGGCCCGACCAGCCCCCGGGTCGGGTGGTCCCAGCGCAGTAGCGCCTCCGAGCCGACCCACGAGGTGTCGTGCAGCAGCACGGTCGGCTGGTAGGCGACCCGCAGCTCGCCGCGGCGCAACGCCTGCCGTAAGTCGTTCTCCAGCTCGAGCCGCTCGACGAGCGCCGCGTGCATGCCCGGCTCGAAGACGTCGAACGTCGAGCCGCCCCGGGACTTCGCGCGGTACATCGCGAGGTCGGCGTTGCGCAGCAGGTCGTCGGCGGAGGCGTGCCCGTCGTACATCGCGATGCCGCAGGAGGCACCGATTGAGACCTCACGGTCCCCGATCAGCAAAGGCTCACGCAGCTGCTCGCCGATGCGGTGGGCGACGTCGACGGCGTCGTGCCCGCCGTCAATCGTCTCGAGCAGGACGGCGAACTCGTCCCCACCGAAGCGGGCGACGGTGTCCGACGGCCGGACGGCAGCCAGCAGCCGGTCCGCGACCTGCTCGAGCAGCAGGTCACCGGCGGAGTGGCCGAGCGAGTCGTTGACGCCCTTGAAGCCGTCGAGGTCCAGGAACAGCACGGCCAGCGGCTCCGCGTTGCGGCCCCGGGAGGCCAGCGCGTGCTCGACGCGGTCACGGAACAGCGCCCGGTTGGCCAGCCCCGTCAGGGCGTCGTGGAAGGCCTGGTGCGACAGCTCCCGCTCCAGCCGCCGCCGCTCGCTGACGTCACGCGCGTTCACGACGAAGCCGGACAGGTGCGCGCTGGCGGCGAACGACGTCACGCTGGCCTCGACGGACCGGAGGTCGCCGTCGGCGTGCAGCAGGTCGCCGGAGAACATCCGGGTCGAGCCCGGGCTGCGGGCGAGCTCGTCGAACAGCACCGACAACCGCACTCCGTCGTACGGCGAGAACCACGACACCAAGGGGATCCCGACGGCCTGCGACGGCCGCCGCCCGAAGTGCGTCTCCGCCGACGGCGTCTGGT
>JAYTHS010000342.1:0-1155 GCA_043732345.1 Frankiales bacterium
GCGCCCGGCCTGGGCGACGATGATGGCCTCGCGGTCGTGCTGCTTAGCGTTGAGCACCTCGTGCGGGATGCCCCGCTGCCGCAGCAGCGTCGAGAGGTGCTCGCTCTTCTCGACCGACACCGTGCCGACCAGTACGGGCTGGCCGTGCTCGTGCTTGTCAGCGATGTCCTCGACGACCGCGTCGTACTTCGCCGCTTCGGTCTTGAACACGACGTCGGCCTCGTCGGTGCGCCGCGGCTCCATGTTCGTCGGGATCGGGACGACGCCCAGCTTGTAGGTCTGGTCGAACTCGGCGGCCTCGGTCGACGCCGTACCGGTCATGCCGGAGAGCCGGCCGTAGAGGCGGAAATAGTTCTGCAGGGTGATGGTGGCCAGCGTCTGGTTCTCGTCCTTGATGGCCACCCCCTCCTTGGCCTCGATGGACTGGTGCATGCCCTCGTTGTAACGACGGCCGGCCAGGATGCGGCCGGTGAACTCGTCGACGATGAGGACCTCGCCACCGGTGACGACGTAGTCCTTGTCCTTCTTGTAGAGCGTCTGCGCCTTCAGGGCGTTGTTCAGGTAGCCCACCAGCGGGGTGTTGACGGCCTCGTAGAGGTTGTCGATCCCGAGCTGGTCCTCGACCTTCTCCACGCCTGTCTCGGTGACCCCGACGGTGCGCTTCTTCTCGTCGACCTCGTAGTCGACGTCCCGCACCAAGCGCGGCACGATCCGGGCGAACTCCTGATACCACTTGGTCGCCATGTCGGCGGGGCCGCTGATGATCAGCGGGGTGCGGGCCTCGTCGATGAGGATCGAGTCGACCTCGTCGACGACCGCGAAGTGGTGGCCGCGCTGGACCAGCTCGGCGTTGTCCCACGCCATGTTGTCGCGCAGGTAGTCGAAGCCGAACTCGTTGTTGGTGCCGTAGGTGATGTCGCAGGCGTACATCGGCCGGCGCTGCTCGGGGCTCTCGTTGGCCAGGATGACGCCGACCGACAGGCCGAGGAAGCGGTGGACGCGACCCATCGTCTCGGCGTCGCGTCGGGCGAGGTAGTCGTTGACGGTGACGACGTGCACGCCCTCGCCCGTCAGCGCGTTGAGGTAGGCCGGCAGCACGCAAGTCAGCGTCTTGCCCTCGCCGGTGCGCATCTCGGCGATGTTGCCCAGGTGCAG
>JAYTHS010000343.1:0-4159 GCA_043732345.1 Frankiales bacterium
GGGCCGACACCCGGTCGCTGTCTGCCGGTGAGGCGACGTCGTGCAGGTAGGCGTTGTAAGCCAGCACGCCGACCCCGAAGGCGACGTTGGCCACGACGATCGTCACGACCGCGAGCAGCGGGCTCCCTAGCGGGACCGCGGCCAGCAGCAGCGTCGCGACTACCCCGACCGCCGTCCCTCAGACGAGCAACCGCCGCTTGGCCTCAGAGCGGTCGGCAACAGCTCCCAGCAGTGGCAGGAAGGCCACCTGCAGGAGCACCGAGAGGCTGGTTGCGAGGGCGAAGACGCTGCCGGGCCGCAGGTGCAGGCCCAGCAGGTCGGCGCGGCCGTCGACCGCCCCTCGGTGGGCGACCGCCACGACGAAGGGTCCCCCGACGGCCGTGACGATGGTCGTGACAAAGGCCCAGTTGGCCACGTCGTGCAGGCAGAAGCCGGTGATGGCCCGGCGCCGCAGGACGTCGGGGGCCACGGGAACGTCGTGCGAGGTCAACGGGTCAGCCGGAGTAGGCGCTGGGCATGCCCGCACCGAGCCCGGCGCTCAGGAACTGCTTCAGCAACACACCGAGGTCAAAGCTCGAGACGTCGGTGGGTGCGGTGACCGGCGAGGCGCTGTCGTCGATGTCGACCACGAGCCGGCCGCCGGCCAAGTCGGTCGAGCTGGGTGTCGCGGCCGCCTTGCGGACCGAGTCGAGGTTCAGCGAGAGCTGCGTGAGGTGACCGTCGGCGAGCCGGATCTGCCCGTCGACGGTGCCGTCGGACAGCGCCTTGTCGACCGCGGCGTCGTCGACGATGAGGAGCTGAGCCAGCCCGGGGATGCCCTTGGTGGCCTTGAGGACCGCCAGCGCGGCCTTGGCCGCCGGGCGGAGCTGGACGCGCACGTCGAGCACCCGGTCGCTGGAGCTGTCGTTGGCGTCGGTGATCTTCACGTAGGGCTTGACCGCGTCGAGCAGGTCCTTGCCGATCTTGGCGGTGTCGATCGTGGACCCCGGCGCCGGGTTCGTCGGCTGGGCCCCGAGGCTCTTGGCAAGGTCGGCGAACTGCTTGAGGTACGGCGTGACGTCGAGCGTGATCCACATGCCGGCGCGGACGTCCTTGACGAGCGGCCCGAACGTCGGGTCCTGCGTGGCAGACGTGATGCCGTCCGCGACGCCGGTGGCGCCGCCGTCCTTCGCGACCCGGGTGATCTCGTCGAGGTCCACGTGCGCGTAGAGCACTCCGCCGACCAGCCGCAGCTCGGCGAGCGCGGAGCGGGAGTCCCTGACTGCCAGGGAGAAGTTGACCTTTTTGAGCGCGGCCGTGACGTCCGCCGCGCTGGTGCCCTGGCTGGCCCCGAGCTGCTGCAGGGTGCGGGAGCCGGCCGGGTCGAGGGTGACCGTGATGCCGCCGCCGAGGACAGCCTGGGTCACGGCCTTGCTCGTGCCGTCCGAGCCTTTGCTCAGGGCAGCGGCCAGGCGCCCCTTGCCGTCGCTCAGGTGCAGCGTGAAGGAGGTGGCACCGCTCTTGTTGAGGTTGGTGCGCGCGGAGGCAAGCTCGGCCCCGACCGTGCGCCGCTTCTCCATCCCGCACCCCGCGGCGACGACCAGCGGCAGGACCAGGACGAGGGAGCCGGCGACGAGCCGGTGGCGATGGATGGCTGGCATCACGTGCTCCTGGAGGTGGTGTGGGCTGCGCCGAGTGTGGCCCTCCCGGGCATCGGCATCGGCAGCGACAGCGCGCTCCTGCAGTCACGAGAGCGTCTCCCCGGCGGACAACGGGCAGACTGTTACGCGATCTGTCCCCACGATCGCCGTATCCGCCGATCCCCACGTCCCCCGTGTCCCCCGATCCCCACGTCCCCCGTGTCCGTCCCCCCAGCAGAGGATCCCCGTGAGCGAGGTGTCGCGCGAGCTCGCGCGCGAGCAGGCCGTGGTCGACCGGGCGCAGGCACGTCTGGATGTCCTGCGCGCCGAGGCAGCTGTCCGCGAGCGGGAGTCCCTGCGCGGCACCGGCAGCGGTACGCCGCAAGCCGTGTACGAGCGTGATGTCCAGGCGCTGGCCGCCGCCGCCCGCCGGGGAGACCTCGATGCCGCCGGTGAGGGGCTGGTCTTCGGACGACTGGACGTGCTCGGCGGGGAGGTCCTGCACATAGGCCGGCTGGGCTTGCGCACCGACGACCAGGAGCCGATCGTCGTGGACTGGCGCGCCCCCGCGGCGGCCGCGTTCTACCGAGCGACCGCGGCCGACCCGTTGGGCGTCGTACGTCGCCGCACGATCAGCACCCGTGGACCGCACGTGACCGGGATCGAGGACGAGCTGCTCGACCCCGCTGCCGACCTCGACGGGACCGTCATCGTCGGCGACGGCGCGTTCCTGGCCGCCGTCTCGCGCGAGCGCGGCCCGCAGATGCGCGACATCGTCGCGACCATCCAGCGCGAGCAGGACGAGGCTGTGCGGGCACCCGACGACGGCGCGCTCGTGGTGACCGGCGGGCCCGGCACCGGCAAGACCGCCGTCGCGCTGCACCGGGTGGCCTACCTGATGTACGCCAGGCGCGACTGGTACGGCCGCCGGGGGGTCCTGGTCGTCGGGCCGTCGCCGGTCTTCGTCGACTACATCGGCGCGGTGCTGCCCTCCCTCGGCGAGACGAGCGTGCGGCTGTCGGACCTCGGTGGGCTGCCGGTGCTGCCCCGCGGGCTGACCGTCGACGGCGACGACGAGCCGGCTGCGATCGCCGTCAAGGGCTCGGCCCGGATGGCCACCCTGCTGCAGCGGGCCGTGCGTCACCTGGCCTGCGCGCAGCGGCTGCGCGACATCGAGATCGTCCGGTGGGGGCACACCCTGGAGATCGGCGTCGACGAGCTGCTGCGCCGCCGCGCGCAGATCGGTCGCTCGCCCCGTAGCCACAACGCCGGCCGGACGGCGTACACCGCGGCGGTCGTCGAGGCGGCGTGGCGCTCCTGGGAGAGGCGACCCAACGCCCCGAGGCTCGAGCCCGGCGACCGCGAGGACTTCGGCCGCTGGCTCAAGGCCGACCCGCAGTTCACCCGCACGCTGGACGCCGCGTGGCCGGTCCTCACCCCGCTCGAGGTGCTGACTGCCCTGCGCACCGGAACGGTCCCACTGCGCAAGGTCGCGGGCGGGTTGTACGACGACGCCGAGCAGCGGGTGCTAGCGACGAGCTGGCCGACGACATCGCTGTCGGCGGCAGACACGGCTGTCTTCGACGAGCTGGCAGCACTTCTCGGCCCACCACCTGAGCCGGAGATCGACCCCGACGACGCCTGGAGCGAGGCGGCGGAGCTCGAGGCGCTAGCCGCTGAACATGGTGTCACGACCTTCGCCGACCGCAGCCGCGGCGCCTCCCGGGCGGTCACGGCCGACGAGGACTACCGCACCTACGCCCATGTCGTCGTCGACGAGGCGCAGGACGTGACCCCCATGCAGTGGCGGATGCTCGGCCGGCGAGCGCGCGGCGCCACCTGGACCATCGTCGGCGACTGGGCCCAGTCGGCCTGGCCCGACGTCGCCGAGGTCCGCACCGCGCTGACCGCCGTGCTCGGGAAGTCCCGCCAGCGCACCGCGGAGCTGACGACCAACTACCGCACCACGACGGAGATCGCGCTGCAGGCCACCCGGGTGCTGCGCCGCATCGACCCCGCCCTGGTTGCCCCGGATGCGGTTCGGTCCTCCGGCGTCGACCCGCTGTGGCTGCAGGCATCCTCGCTCGTCGGGGCCGTCCCCGCGGCCGTGAACGACCTGCTGGCCGCGGTCAGCGGCACCGTCGGTGTCGTCGTACCGCGGGCGCTGCGGGCGGCGGTCCGGGCCCTCCCCCTGGACCCGCGGGTCGCGGTCGTCGACACCTGGCAGGTCAAGGGCCTGGAGTACGACGGCTGCCTGGTCGTGGCCCCCGAGCAGGTGCTCACCGAGTCGCTGTCGCGGGTCGCGGGCCTGCGGACGCTCTACGTCGCGCTGACCCGAGCCACCCAGCGGGTCGTGGTGCTGTCCACCGAGCCGGAGTCCTGGCTCGACGGCTGACCCGTCACCCCCCGCTCACCGCTCTCACCCCTCACCCCTCATCCCTACCGCTCACCACTCACCACTCACCACTCACCACTGTGATCAGCGGAACCAGCGTGGGCTGTGAGAGGCCTCCAGAACCCATGCTGGTTCCGTTGATCTT
>JAYTHS010000344.1:0-1145 GCA_043732345.1 Frankiales bacterium
GACTGGACCGGCCGGCCCCTCAAGGAGCTGGCCAAGGACCCGCTGTGGAAGGTGGTGCAAAACCACCCGAGCGCTGTCACGTTCCCCGGCCCGGAGGGCGAGCCGCTGCGCGAGACCCAGAACCGCGCGGTCGCTGCGGTGCGCGACTGGAACGCGCGACTCGGCCCGGACGCGACGTGGCTGGCCTGCTCCCACGGTGACGTCATCAAGGCAGTCGTCGCTGACGCGATGGGGCTACATCTGGACCAGTTCCAGCGGATCATGATCGACCCGTGCTCGGTCACGGTGATCCGCTACACCGACATCCGGCCCTTCGTGGTGCGGGTCAACGACACCGGGGGCGGCGTCACCGACCTGCTCCCCCGCAAGAACAAGCGCCGCCGCGCCACTGCCGACGCCGTCGTCGGCGGGGGCGCAGGCGCGGACGCCTAGGCTCGAGGCGTGCCCCGCCAGGTGTTTCTCTTTGACCCCCCCGACCGCTTCGTCGCGGGCACCGTCGGCCAGCCGGGCGACCGGACGTTCTATCTCCAGGCCTCCGGTGGCGGCCGCACTGTCAGCGTCGCGCTGGAGAAGGTGCAGGTTCAGGTGCTCGCGGAGCGGCTCGAGGAGTTGCTCGAGACCGTCCGCCGGCAGGCCAGTGCCGACGTCCTGCCGCCCGTCGTGCGGATGCTGGACGACACCGCGCCGCTGGACACCCCCGTGGAGGAGGAGTTCCGGGTCGGGAACATGGGCCTGGCCTGGGAGACCGAGGGTGAGCGGCTCGTTGTCGAGGCCCTCGCACAGGCCGCGGACGAGCAGGCCGCGGAGGTCGAGCCGCTGAGCGATGCCGTTGAAGGCCCGGACGCCCTGCGGGTGCGCGTCACCGCCGCCATGGCGCGGGCCTTCGTGGCCCGTGCCCAGCGGGTGGTCGCCGCCGGTCGGCCACCCTGCCCGCTGTGCACACTGCCACTGGACCCCGAGGGGCACATCTGCCCTCGCCAGAACGGCCACCGGCGCTAGTCCGGGATCCTGGGCGGCCCCGGCGTACAACGCTGTGCTGCGTCCGATCGCCGCTCCGGTCCCGATGCCCGAGGATGAGGACATGGCCCCCGTCCTCCCGCTCGACGACGTCCTGACCCTGCTGTCCTCGGGAGAGCTCTCGGTCG
>JAYTHS010000345.1:0-1144 GCA_043732345.1 Frankiales bacterium
CATGCCGAGGTGGTCCGGCGCGACGACGCGCCAACCGGCCGGGGGCGCGGCGAGCAGCCGACGCCACAGGTAGCTCCACGTGGGGTTGCCGTGCACGCACAGCAGGGTGCCCACGGGGGGGCCGTCCAGCGTGCCGTCGCCGGTGTCGAGCACGTGGAAGGTGCGCTCGATCCCGTCGGCGTCGTTGACGGGCACCAGGCGCGACCACGCGGGGTCGAGACCGGGCAGACCCGCGGGGGGCAGGTCAGCCGGAGCTGCGGTGTAGGTGATCACCAGAGGATCTCGACGATCGAGGCGTTGAGGCCGGAGCCGATGCCCATGAGTAGCACCCGGTCCCCGTCGCGCAGCGAGTCGACCTCGCGGGCCAGGGTGAACGGGATGGACGCAGGCCCGATGTTGCCGCGGGTGGGAAAGGTCAGAGGCACCAAGGCCTGGTCGATGTCGAGGGCCTTGCAGATCTCGCGGGTGTGCACCACCGAGACCTGGTGGATGACGTAGCGGTCGACACCACCGGCCCAGTCCCACTCCTGCGCGGACTCCGCCCACATGTCCCTGCTCAGGGCGAGGCCGGCGGTCATCAGACCGGCGCTGTCGGTGCGCATGTCGTCCATGTCGCCGACGCAGAGCTCGTGGTGCTCGGTCCCCGCGCGGGTGACGCCGCCGAGGAAGCGGTGCCCCTCGGGGTGGGCGTCGGCCCGGCCCATCACCATGGCCGCGGCCCCGGACCCGAGGGTCATGGAGGCGAACTGCGCGAAGACGTGCTTCGCATCGGAGTCACCGGAGTTGAGGCGCTCGATGGTTGCCTCCTGGATACCCCGCGCGTCCTCGCCGTTGACGACGAGGGCGTACTCGATCTGGCCGCTCTCGATCATCGCCGCGGCCAGCTGCATGCCGTTGACGAAGCCGAGGCAGGCGTTCGTGATGTCGAAGTTCTGGCAGCTCGAGGGCAGGCCGAGCGCATGGTGCACGCTCACCGCGGTGGACGGCTCGAGGTGCGCGCGGCTCACCGAGGTGTTCACCATGAGACCGACCCGGCGCGGGTCGACGCCGGACTCCGCCAGCGCCTTCGCCCCCGCCATCGCGGCACCGTCGGCAAAGGTGGTGCCCGGGCTCCACCAGCGGCGCTCGGAGATGCCGGCGAGGC
>JAYTHS010000346.1:0-1144 GCA_043732345.1 Frankiales bacterium
CGGCGGACCGGTCGCCGACAGGCGGACCACATCGCTCCCGTCGAGCGCGGCCACCAGGCCACGCAGGAAGACCTCGGGGCCGTGGTCACCCTCGGCGACCTCGGCCATGGCCCCGACCGGGGCCGAGCAGCCCCCCCCCAGTGCGGCGAGCAGCCCGCGCTCGGCATCGACCGTGGTGCGGCTGTCCGCGTCGTCGAGCACCGCCAGCACCTGCTCCAGCTCGCCGACCCGGCACTCGACGGCCAGCGCGCCCTGCGCAGGTGCGGGCAGCATCTGCAGCGGGTCCAGCGTCTCGGTCACCTGGTGGAGCCTTCCCAACCGCGCCAGCCCTGCACGTGCCAGCGCGACGGCGTCCAGCGAGCCATCGGTGACCATGCGCAACCGGGTGTCGACGTTGCCCCTGACCGGCACGACGTCCAGCCCCATCCCGAGCGCCCGCAGCTGCGCCGTACGGCGGGGAGAGCCCGTGCCGACCCGGGCGCCGGGCGGCAGCTCGCCGAGGGTCAGGCCGTCGCGGGCGACCAGGACGTCACGGGCGTCCTGGCGCGGCGGCACGGCAGCGATCACCAGCCCGTCGCAGGCAGCGGTGGGCAGGTCCTTGTAGGAGTGGACGGCCAGGTCGACCTCACCGGCGAGCAGGGCGTCGCGCAGGGCCGTGACGAAGACGCCCGTGCTGCCGAGCTGGGTGATGGCCTCGGTCGAGGTGTCGCCGCGGGTGACGACGTGGACGAGCTCCACCTCGTGGCCGTGGGCCCGCAGCGCGTCCGCGACGTGGCCCGACTGGGCCAGAGCGAGGGCGGAGGAGCGGGTCCCCAGGCGCAGCCTCATGCGTCGGCGTCCAGCACGGTCGCGGTGAAGGCCGCCGGCACACCGCGGTCCAGGCCGAACAGCTCCCGCAGTGCCTCGGCGTAGGACAGCCCGGCCGGTGCGTCGGCGAGCTCCTTCACCCGGACGGTCGGGGTGTGCAGCAGGGTCGAGACGACCCGGCGAACGGCCTGCTCGACCTCGGCGCGCTGCCGCTCGTCCAGGCTGGGCAGCCGGCCGGACAGGCGGCTGAGCTCGGCCTCGACCACCTCGTCGGCCTTGCTGCGCAGCGCGACCACGGTCGGGGCGACACGCGCCGCCCGCTGGCCGGCCAGGAAGG
>JAYTHS010000347.1:0-1143 GCA_043732345.1 Frankiales bacterium
GCTCAGCGGCGGGTGGTGGTCGTCGCCGGTACGCAGGGCGGCCAGGAACGCGGACACGTGCTGCTCGGTGACCTCGGCGAGCGACCCGAGCCCGAGCGCAGCCAGGTGCTCGTCGTACCGCCGGAGGTCCCTGCGGTACGACGACAGCGTGTTGACGGCCAGACCACGCTCGACCACGAGGTGGTCCAGGTAGGCGCGCACGGCGCCCGCGACCGCCACGGGCCCGGCTACTTCTTGCCGCCCACGGGCAGCCGGCCGGGGACGATCCCCAGCACCAGGTAGGCAGCCGCCGCCACCAGGTAGTTGACGACCAGGGCGTCCTGCGCCTTGTTCGGGGCGACGACGTCCTTGAAGGGGCCGGCCACCTCCTCGGCCAGCGACAGGACGTTGCGCACGATGACGTTGCCCATGTTGGTCGGGGCCTGGGTGAACAGCACGCCGAGCAGGACCACGACGGCCAGAGCGAAAAGGACGTACGTCGTGACCCGCTGGACGGCCCGCAGCACCGCCGCGGCGCCGTCTCCCCGCACGCCGTTGTCCAGCACCCAGTCATCCAGCACCCAGTCATCCAGCACCCGGTCATCCAGCACGCAGTCACCGAGCTCATGCAACCTGCTCATGCGGTCAGGATGTCACTCCCGCGGTGGCGACGGTGGTCAGCCCGTCCGGGCGGGCCAGGGCGCGTCGGCCGGCCGGAGTCCGGTGAAGCCGTCGCGGACTGCGACCTCCGCCGCCAGCACGCCCAGGCACGCCATCGCGTTCTCCAGCTCGCCCGCAAGCACCCGGCGTACCGCCTCGCTCAGCGGCACCCACCGGCTCGTCATCTCCAGCTCCTCGTGCTCCTGCACGTCTCGCGGGGTCGGCTCGACGTCCCGGGCCAGGAACAGGCGGATGGCCTCGTCGCTCATCCCTGGGCTCGTGAGGGCGTCGGCGAGCACGTGCCAGGTGCCCGCCGCGAGGCCGGCCTCCTCGGCGAGCTCCCGGCGGGCAGCGTCCACCGACGGCTCCCCCGGCACGTCGAGCAGGCCGGCAGGCAGCTCGTCGAGCCGTCGCCGCACCGGGTGGCGGTACTGCGTGACGAGCAGCACCTCCCAGCCCGCGCCGCCCTCGCGCAGGGCGACGACCCCGACGGCGCCGGGGTGC
>JAYTHS010000348.1:0-1142 GCA_043732345.1 Frankiales bacterium
GCGGGCCGTCTCGAAGATCTGGTGCAGGTTCTTTTCGCTGTTGCCGATCCACATGTCTAAAACGTCGGACAGGCCGACGGACAAAAACTTCGCGCCCAACTCGCCCGCCGTCGCGCGGGCGATGAACGTCTTGCCGCAGCCGGGCGGGCCGTAAAGGAGCAGGCCGCCGCGCAGGGACTTGCCGTAAAGCTTCCGCAAATCCGGGTTCTTCATCGGGGCCAGGAATGCGAGGTTCAGCCGCCGCTTGACCGCCTCCATGCCGGCCACGTCCGACAAAGTCACCAAAGGCCGCTCCACTTCCCAGTCGCCCGTCTCGCTCTCGCCGTTGTCGTCCTGCGCGGAAAGCGGCACGGCGGTCTCGGGCGTCGGGGCGCGGGAGGGGGCAGGGGAGGGGACGAAGTCCGGCCCGTCCAGCAGCGACGCCCCGAGGGCGTCTAGGAGGCGTCCGTAGCTGATGGCCCGCACCGTGTCGCCCGTCTTGAAGGCGGCATCCGCCGCCATCTTCAGCGCCTCGCGGCTGTCGGGCTGATGGCCCAGCACGACCACGCATTGCTCCAGGGCCTCGGCGGGGCGGTCCGCTCCGAGCAGCAGGGTCGCGAGGTGCAGGCGCAGGGGGACGTTGTCGGGGCCGGCCTCGACGGCGGCGGCGATAGCCGAAATGATGCTGGGGTCGGTTGCCATGGGGATAAGTCGGGGGTCCTGAAGGTCCCCGCCGCCGGGGTCGGCGGCGGGGCATGAGCGGTGAACTAGGAGCCGGACGCGGCGAAGCGCTTGCCGACGGCTTCCCAGTTGACCGTGTTCCACCAGGCGGCCAGATAGTCGGGCCGGCGGTTCTGGTATTTGAGGTAGTAGGAGTGCTCCCACACGTCGTTGCCCAGGATGGGGAAACTGCCGTCGCTCATGGGGTTGTCCTGGTTCGCCGTGCTGACCACGGCGAGCTTGCCGTCGGCAGTCTTGACCAGCCAAGTCCAGCCGCTGCCGAACCGCTTGACGCCGGCGTCGTTTACGGCGGCCTTCAGGGCGTCCAGACTGCCGAAGGTGGCAGTGATGGCTTCGGCCAGGGCGCCCGTCGGCGCGCCGCCGTTCGGCCCCATGATCTCCCAGAACATGGAATGGTTGACGTGCCCGCCGCCGTTGTTGCG
>JAYTHS010000349.1:0-1138 GCA_043732345.1 Frankiales bacterium
AAGGAGATCGGCTTCCGCTGGGCGACGCGCTCCGGCGTGACGATCTCCATCGAGGACGTCGTCACCCCGCCCAAGAAGGCCGAGATCCTCGAGAAGTACGAGGGCGACGCTGAAAAGGTCGAGAAGCAGTACTCCCGCGGGGTCATCACCGTCGAGGAGCGCCGTCAGGAGCTCATCGAGATCTGGACCAAGGCCACCGCCGAGGTCGCCCGCGAGATGGAGCTGAACTTCCCCAAGGACAACCCGGTCTGGATGATGGTCCACTCCGGCGCCCGCGGGAACATGATGCAGGTCCGCCAAATCGCCGGCATGCGTGGTCTGGTCGCGAACCCCAAGGGCGAGATCATCCCGCGACCCATCAAGACCAACTTCCGTGAGGGCCTGACCGTCCTGGAGTACTTCATCTCCACGCACGGTGCCCGCAAGGGCCTGGCGGATACCGCGCTGCGGACCGCCGACTCGGGCTACCTCACGCGACGTCTGGTCGACGTGTCGCAGGACGTCATCATCCGCGAGGAGGACTGCGGTACCGAGCGCGGCGTCGTCATCGCCATCGGCGCCAAGAACGGCGAGGGCGTGCTCGTCAGGGCCGACCACGTCGAGACCAGCGTTTGGACGCGGACCCTGTCGGCCGACGTCGAGAAGGACGGCAAGGTCGTGCTCGCGGCCGGCGTCGACCTCGGTGACGTCAACATCGGCACGCTCATCGCCGCCGGGGTGGAGGAGGTCAAGGTCCGCTGCGTCCTGACCTGCGACTCCAAGGTTGGAACCTGTGCGGCCTGCTACGGCCGCTCGCTGGCCACCGGCAAGACGGTCGACGTCGGTGAGGCGGTCGGCATCATCGCCGCCCAGTCCATCGGGGAGCCCGGCACCCAGCTCACGATGCGCACCTTCCACACCGGTGGCGTGGCGGGTGACGACATCACGCAGGGCCTGCCCCGTGTGGTGGAGCTGTTCGAGGCACGCACCCCCAAGGGTGTCGCTCCGATCAGCGAGGTCGAGGGCCGGATCCGGATCGACGACACCGACAAGACGCGCAAGGTCGTCGTCGTGCCGGACGACGGCAGCGAGGAGATCGCCTACCCGGTCTCCAAGCGGGCCCGCCTGAACTACGCGGACGGCGACCACATCAGCGTCG
>JAYTHS010000350.1:0-1136 GCA_043732345.1 Frankiales bacterium
CGCTCTCACCGACGTCGTCACCGCCGGCGACCTGGACCGCCTCGCGCTCCTGCGGCTCGTCGCCGGCGCGGAGGCCCGCTCCGAGCACCCCTTGGCCGCTGCCCTGGTCGCCGGGGCCCGCGCCGAGGGCGTCGAGGTCCTAGCCCCCGACGCTTTCGACTCCGTCACCGGCAAGGGCGTGCTCGCGACCGTCGACGGGCACCGCGTCCAGGTCGGCAATGCCCGCCTGCTCACCGACGCCGGCATCGACCCTACGGTGCTGGTCGGGCTCGCCGAGCCCCTCGCCCTGGACGGCAAGACCCCGGTGCTTGTCGCCGTCGACGGCCGAGCGGCCGCTGTCCTCGCGGTCGCCGACACCGTCAAGGCCGACGCTGCCACCGCCATCGCAGAGCTGCGGCAGCTCGGCCTGAAGGTCGTCATGCTGACCGGTGACGACCAGCGGACCGCTGACGCCGTCGGCCGGGCCGTAGGGGTCGACCGGGTCGTCGCGGAGGTCCTGCCCGGCGACAAGGTCTCAGAGGTCCGTCGGCTGCAGGCCCAAGGACGGCGGGTCGGTATGGTCGGAGACGGCATCAACGATGCGCCTGCGCTTGCCCAAGCCGACGTCGGCATCGCCGTCGGCACCGGCACCGACGTCGCCATCGAGGCCGCCGACATCACCTTGATGTCAGGCGCCCTGACCGGTGCGGTCACCGCCATCACGCTGTCGCGGGCCACGATGCGCAACATCCACCAGAACCTGGTGTTCGCCTTCGGCTACAACGCTCTCGGCATCCCGCTCGCCGCGGGCGTCCTCTACCCAGTGTTCGGCCTGCGCCTGAGCCCGATGATCGCCGCCGCTGCGATGGCAGCCAGCTCGCTGTCCGTCGTCACCAACGCCAACCGTCTCCGGCGGTTCAGCGCTACTCCGAGCCGCCCACCGGCACCGCGGCACGCCCCGCGCCCGGTCGTCGTAGACCTCGAGGCACCACGGGACCGCCCTGCCACGGTGCGCTAGTTGGTGGTCGCTGACCTCAGTCGAACTGCACCGCTTCCCGCAACGTCAGCTGACCTTCCCGATCACCGAAAGGAGACCCACATGACCACATCCCGAGCCCTTGCGATGTTCGGACTTCCGGCCGCGCTGTTCGCGCTGG
>JAYTHS010000351.1:0-1135 GCA_043732345.1 Frankiales bacterium
CCGGGAGGTTGCGGTGGCCAAGCCGGCGCCGCTCTCGGTGGGGTCGACCTCGGAGCTGTTCGAGGCGGTCACCGGCTTCGCGACCGACGCCCCACTGTGTTTCACCTGCGGAACGAAGATGCGCCCCGCGGGCAGCTGCTACGTCTGTGAGGGTTGCGGCTCGACGAGCGGCTGCAGCTGATGGGAATGTGCACCTGGTCTGGGCATTGTCCGCGAAATGCCCCTCGGTACGCTTGGAGCGTCTTGAGGTAAGCACGAAAGACAAGCCTTGTGACGGTTCTCGGGGCGACCCCCGCGCGTCAAGGTGACAGCTACCGCCCCGGACTTCGTTGAGAGGTCCGGGGCGGTGTCCATTCCGCGGCTTTGTGAGTCGTCAGGCTTCTACCTGGGTAGCGACGTCGAGGCCGACGGGTGCCTCGGTCCAGGGAGGGCAAGCCGAGGACGGTCCATGACCCGGCTCGGGACATGTGCGTGGATCACCGCCAGGACGTCCAGCCGCGTCGCTGCGTCGTCGCCGGGTCAGGGGCCGTGACGGGTCCCCCGAGCAGTGTTCCCGTCCGGGTGTGGTGCGGGGCGTGGGCAGAGCACGCTGTCAGAGGGACCAACGCCCAGTCGCTCAACCTTCGCCCCCGCTCGCCAACTACGGCTCGCCAGCGACGGGCGAGCCGGGCGTCCGCAGAGCCTGGGCCGGCTGCTCCCGGGCTCAGTCGAGAGTGACCTCCGTGCGCTCGAGGATCGCGCCCAGGTCGAGGCCGGTAGGCAGGGTGCCGAACGCGTCGCCCCAGTCGCGGCCTAGCCGCGAGGCGCAGAAGGCGTCCGCCACGGCGGCGGGGGAGTGGCGCACCAGCAGGGAACCCTGGAAGACCAGCGCGAGCTGCTCGACGATTCGTCGGGCGCGGAGCTCGAGGTCGTCGAAGGAGGTGAGCTCCTTCTTCAGCCGCGCCAGCGCGTCGTCGAAGCGCCGGTCGGCACCCTCGGCCAGCTCGACCTCGCCGAGGTAGGCGTCGAGCGTGTGCGGCTCCCGGGCGAGGGCCCGCAGCGCGTCGAGGGCGGCGACGTTGCCCGAGCCCTCCCAGATGGAGAGCAGGGGCATCTCCCGGTAGAGCCGCGGCAGGTCGGAGTCCTCGATGTAGCC
>JAYTHS010000352.1:0-1135 GCA_043732345.1 Frankiales bacterium
GCTGTAGCCGGCGGGCCCCCCGGGAGTCGCGAACACCACCTGGTCGCCGACGGCGAAGCCACTGACGTCCTGCTGGGGCAGCCCGAACCGCATGACGGGGGTGATCGGTTTGCCGGACTTCCCCAGCCGCTCCACCAGGTCCACGCGCGTGAGCCCGGCCAGCGCCTCCGGGTCCTCCAGCAGGTCCTCCGTCGCCGCGCTGCACCGGGCCCGCAGCGGTGTCACGTAGGCAGAGTGCTCCCGGCGCCAGTAGCCGAGCACATCCCCGAGCAGGTGCTCGACGCTGCCGGGGCCGGAGGCGTGCAGCCGGGCGACCTGCTCGTCGAGCTCGGGGAGCTCGCCGTCGGGCTCGAGCTCGGCCACACGCCAGGGCAGGTCGTCGGGCCGGTGGTCGACGAGCCAGTCCCGTAGGGCGCGGGTGGCCCGCACATCGTCCTCGTTGTAGTCGGCGATGCGGGTCAGGGCGGCCTGGTCCCCCGTGGTCATGAACCGCTCGTACTCGAGCACCGCGCCCGCGCCGGCGTCGACGTCGTGGCCGCGCTGGTAGTCGGTGAGCAGCTCGAGGTGCTTCAGCCCGTAGGACTCGGTGCCGACCTGGACGGCGTTGCGGGCGACCAGGAGAAGGTCGACGAACGCGCCGGTGTCGACGAGGTGCGCCAGGGTCACCTCCCCCACGCCGTAGGTGGTCGCCAAGCGTTCCAGCGACGACCGCTCGGTGTGGTTGTAGTGGTAGACGTGCATGCCCGGGTGCGCGACACGACGGGCGGCCAGGTGCTCGATGAGGGCGAGTGCGGCCGCCTGCTCCTCGTCCTGGGTGTGCGCCCACCACGTGCGGTAGCCCCAGGCGCCGCCCTCGTCGCGCTCGATGAGGCCGAGCAGGAAGAACAGTCCCGTGTCGGCCCGCCAGAACGGGTGGCCCTCGAAGTCGAGGAACACGTCGCCGGCGTCGGGCTCGGGCAGCTGGTCGAAGCCGTGCCCCCACGTCGAGTCGTCCCCGGGCGCGACGAGCTGATACGGCGGGTGGGCGCTCTCCTGCTCCCGGGCGTGGCGCTGCAGCGCGGCCTGGGTGACCAGGCGCTGCTGCCGGAGCGGGCCCAGGCCGTCGACGTCGGTGGTGCGCTCCGCGAGCTCGGCC
>JAYTHS010000353.1:0-4104 GCA_043732345.1 Frankiales bacterium
CCGGGTCCGGTCTCGGCGAGTCGGAGCGACGGGTGTTTCGGTGCTGAGCGCTGAGGCCGTGCGGACGGTCCTCGAGCAGGTCGTCGACCCGGAGATCCCGGTGCTGACGATCGCCGACCTCGGGGTGCTGCGGGACGTCACCGTCGAGGGTGAGCGTGTCGTGGTGACGGTGACGCCGACCTACTCCGGGTGCCCGGCGATGGACGAGATCCGCGCAGACGTGCGGGCGGCCCTGCTGATCGCCGGGGTGATTGACGTGGAGGTCCGCACCGTCCTGGCGCCGGCCTGGACGACGGCGTGGATGACCCAGCAGGGACGCGAGAAGTTGGCCGCCTTCGGCATCGCCCCGCCGACCGGTCGGCATCTGGCGGCCGGTCCCATCGACCTCGTCCTGGGTCGTCCGCTGGCCGTGCTGCCCAACCCCGTGCTGCCTGACCCCGTGCTGCCCGACCCCGTGCTGGGGACGGTGCGCTGCCCGCAGTGCGGCTCGGGCGATACCGAGGAGCTGACCCGCTTCGCGTCGACTTCCTGCAAGGCGCTGTGGCGGTGCCGGTCCTGTCGCGAGCCTTTCGACCACTTCAAGGACCACTGAGGTGTTCGCTCGGCACACGGTCACGGCCGTCGAGCCGCTCACCGACGACGCGGTCGCCCTGACCCTCGATGGTCACCGGCACTTCGCGGCCGGGCAGCACCTGACGCTGCGCCGGCCGGGGACCGAGCCGCGCCGTACCTACTCGTTGTGCAGCGCGCAGGGCGGTGCGCTGCGGATCGCCGTCAAGCGCCTCGAGGGTGGCGCCTTCAGCACCTGGGCGACGACGCAGCTGCAGGTCGGCGACGTGCTCGATGTCGACGGCCCCGGGGGGTCCTTCGGCTCCTCGCTCACCGGCCGAGGGCGGCTCGGGCTGGTCGCGGCAGGCAGCGGGATCACGCCGGTCCTGTCGCTCGCGCTCACCGCGCTGGAGCAGGGCCGCGAGGTCGCGCTCATCTTCGGCAACTCCACGACCCGCGACGTGATGTTCCTCGACGAGCTGGCGGACCTGAAGGACCGCCACCCGGAGCGGCTGCAGCTGCTGCACGTGCTGTCCCGCGAGGAACAGGTGTCGCCGCTGCTGTCCGGTCGGCTCGACACCGACCGGACGACCCGGATCGTGCAGGCCCTGCTGCCGGACGACGTGACCGAGTGGTTCGTGTGCGGGCCCTTCGGGATGGTCACTGACGTCCGGACCGCGCTGCAGTCCTGCTCGAAAGCCCCGGTGCACGTCGAGCTGTTCCACGCCGAGAAGGCCCCCTCCGAGGGCGTCCACGCCCAGACCCGTCCCGCTGGCACCGACCGCTCCGAGGTGACCGTCGAGCTCAACGGACGGCGCAGCGTCCTGACGGTCGACCCGGCGGGCGCACCGGTGCTGGACGCCGTGCTCGCGGTCCGGGCAGACGCGCCGTACGCCTGCAAGGGCGGGGTGTGCGGGACGTGCCGTGCCAGGGTGGTGAACGGCGCGGTCGAGATGGACGTCAACTACGCGCTGGAGCCCGACGAGCTGGCCGCCGGGATCGTCCTGACCTGCCAGGCCCACCCAACGACACCGACCGTGGAGCTGCAGTACCTGTGACCTGGCTGACCCGCAACGTCCGGGTGCTGTCCGGGGTCAGCCTGGCCCAGGACGCCGCGTCCGAGCTGCTCTACCCGGTCCTGCCGATCTTCCTGACCGTGACCCTCGGCGCACCGGCGGCCGTCGTCGGGGTTGTCGAGGGTGTCGCCGAGGGGGTCGCGGCGCTCACCAAGCTCGTCGCGGGCCGGCTCGCCGACCGGCGGGCCCGCAAGCCGCTCATCGCCCTGGGCTACGGGCTCGCGGCCGTCGGCAAGCTCGTCGTCGCCCTCGCCGGGATCTGGCCGGTCGTGCTGCTGGGCCGGGCCGTGGACCGCCTCGGCAAGGGGATCCGCAGCGCCCCCCGAGACGCGCTGCTCATGGTCGATGCTGACCCGGCGGCACGCGGCCGGATCTTTGGCTTCCACCGGGCCGCCGACACCACCGGCGCGGTCGTCGGCCCACTGATGGGGCTGGGGCTCTACGAGCTGTTCGACCACCGGATCCGCCCGCTGCTGCTCCTCGCGGTCGTCCCCGCGGTGCTGTCGGTGCTCCTGGTCGGGCTGGTTCGCGAGGGCGGGCCGGTCACCCGCGGCAAGGCCCTGGTCGTGGCGCGGCCGTCGGCGCTGCCCCGCGAGCTGCGCCGGCTCGTGCTCGTCCTGACGGTGGTCAACATCGTGAACTTCCCCGACGCCCTTCTGCTGCTCAGGGCCTACGACCTCGGGCTGTCGACCTCCGGGGTCATCGGGGCCTACGTACTGTTCAACGCGGTCGCGGCGGCGCTTGCCTATCCGGCCGGTGCGCTGTCGGACCGGCTCCCCCGCCAGGTGGTCTTCTCCCTCGGGCTCGTGCTGTTCGCCGTTGCCTACGCCGGCCTGGGCCTTGCCACCACCCCCGGCTGGGTCTTCGTCCTGCTCCCGGTGTATGGCGGGTTCGCGGCCTGCACCGACGGCGTCGGCAAGGCCTGGGTCGCGAGCCTCGCGGGGGTCGACCAGCAGGCCGGGGCGCAGGGGCTCTACCAGTCGCTGACCGGTGGGGCGGTGCTCGTCGCGGGGCTGTGGGCGGGTCTCGCCTGGGGCGGCAACGGCCGGATCCCGCTGCTGGTGGCCGGTTCTGCGGCCCTGCTCGCCGCGGTGGTGCTGCCCCTCGTCGTACGACGTGATGTCGCGATCCCGCCAGACAGGGTCCCGGCCTGAGGGCATCCTTGGCTGCATGCACACCGACCGGGACGCCTGCCTGCGGGCGCTGCGCTCGCGCGACCCCCGCTTCGACGGGTGGTTTGTCACCGCGGTCGTGACGACGGGGATCTACTGCCGCCCCAGCTGCCCGGCGATGACGCCGCGCGACCGCAACGTGCGCTTCCACCCCAGTGCCGCCGCTGCCCAGGCCGACGGCTTCCGGGCCTGCAAGCGCTGCCGCCCTGACGCCTCCCCGGGCTCGCCGGAGTGGGACACCCGCTCCGACGTCGTCGCCCGTGCGGTCCGGCTGATCGCCGACGGGCTGGTGGACCGCGAGGGCGTCCCCGGGCTGGCCGCCCGGCTGGGCTACAGCCGGCGGCAGCTCGAGCGACAGCTGCAGGCCGAGCTCGGTGCGGGTCCGCTGGCCCTCGCACGGGCGCACCGTGCCCAGACGGCCCGGGTGCTGGTCGAGTCGACGGACCTGCCGCTTGCGGACGTCGCCCTGGCTGCCGGCTTCGGCAGCGTCCGGCAGTTCAACGACACCGTGCGGGACGTCTTCGCCTGCACCCCCGGGCAGCTGCGGGCCCAGGCCACCCCGGCCACTGCCCCCGGCTCACTGACGCTGCGCCTGCCCTACCGGCGGCCGCTGTGGCCCGACAACCTGTTCGGGCACCTCGCGGCCACCGCGGTCCCCGGCGTCGAGGAGTGGCGCGACGGGGCCTACCGCCGCACCCTGCGGTTGCCCCACGGCACGGGGGTAGTCGCGCTGTCACCCGGCGACGGGTCGGTGTCGTGCGTGCTTCGCCTGACAGACCTGCGCGACCTCCCCGCGGCCGTGGCGCGCTGTCGCAGGCTGCTCGACCTGGATGCCGACCCGGTGGCGGTCGACGAGGTGCTGGCGCAGGACCCGGTGCTGCGGCCGTTGGTCGCTGCTGCCCCCGGGCGCCGGGTCCCGCGGACCGTCGACAGCGATGAGCTGGCCTTTCGCGCCGTACTCGGCCAGCAGGTGAGCACCGCCGCGGCGCGCACCCATGCCGCCCGGCTCGTGGCCGCCCTGGGGGACCCCGTGCAGGACACGACCCTGACCCACCTGTTCCCGACCGCCGAGCAGGTCTGCGCCGTCGACCCGTCGTCGATGGCGCTGCCGCAGGCCCGGCGAGACACCGTGATCCGCCTGGCCCGCGCGCTCGCCGACGGCGACGTCGACCTGACCGGCCCCTGGGACGAGGTGCGGGCGGGGCTGCTGGCGCTCAAGGGCATCGGGCCGTGGACCGTTGAGACGATCGCCATGCGTGCCCTCGGCGACCCGGACGCCTTCCTGCCGTCCGACCTCGGGGTCGTCC
>JAYTHS010000354.1:0-1133 GCA_043732345.1 Frankiales bacterium
CCGCTTCGAGGGGCGTTCGTCGCTGCGCACGTGGTTGTTCCGGATCGCCACCAACGTGTGCCTCGACGCGCTCAAGGGGCGCACGGCGCGGGCCCTGCCGATGGATCTCAACGCGGAGGCATCCCCGCCCGTCGAGTCCTCCCTGGGCACCCCGGAGCCCCCGTCGTCCTGGGTGGGGCCGATCAGCGACGGCGCCGTGCTGCCCGCCAGCAGCGACCCGGCCGAGGTCGCGGTGGCGCGGGAGTCGGTGAGGCTGGCGTTCGTGGCCGCCCTGCAGCACCTGCCGCCCCGGCAGCGGGCGGTGCTGGTGCTCCGCGACGTGCTGGGCTGGCACGCCGACGAGGTGGCCGAGCTCCTCGACAGCACGGTGGCCTCGGCGAACAGCGCGCTGCAGCGGGCCAGGGCCACCGTCGCCGCCCGACGGCTGGACGCACCCGGACCGGTGGACCCGCCCGACGAGGCCCTGAACGGGTTGCTGGAGCGCTACGTGGCGGCCTTCGAGCGCTACGACATCGACGCGCTGGTCGAGCTGCTGCGCGAGGACGCGACGCAGTCCATGCCGCCGTTCCGCCTGTGGCTGTCCGGGGCGCAGGACATCGCGGCCTGGATGCTCGGTGTCGGTGCGGGGTGCCGCGACTCGAAGCTCGTCCGGGTGCAGGCCAACGGGCGCCCCGCGCTGGCGCAGTACCGCCCCGACCTCGACGGCGGGCACGTGCCCTGGGGCATCCACGTGCTCGACGTCTCCGGCGGCCAGGTCGTCCGGATCACCTCGTTCATCGACCCGACGCTGTTTCCGCACTTCGGGCTGCCGGCGCGCCGGTAGGTCCCGCTCGTCGGGCCCGGCGCGTGTGCGGGTCCACGGCGTGCGGGTCCACGGCGTGCGCGGACCCGATTCCGCGGCAATCGGGCCTCGCGCTAGGTTGACCCGGTGATGGACAAGGTGGTCCCCAGCGCGGGGGAGGCGGTGGCCGACATTGCCGACGGGGCGTCGTTGGCGGTCGGCGGATTCGGGCTGTGCGGCGTGCCGGAGGCGCTGATCGAGGCGCTGCACGCCCAAGGCGCGACCGACCTGGAGACCGTGAGCAACAACTGCGGCACCGACGGTCTCGGGCTCGGGGTGCTGCTCGCCGCGC
>JAYTHS010000355.1:0-1133 GCA_043732345.1 Frankiales bacterium
TCGCCGGCCGCGGACTCACGGCGTACACGAGCGGGCCGTCGAGAAGGCCGCTGTGATTGCCCGCAAGCAGCACCGGACCGCTGGACGGAACGTGCTCAACTCCGATGACTGTCAACCTGAAAGCGAGACGAATCAGCAACCGCGTCCAGCAACGCGTCAGGTAGACGAGCCATGGCTGCACCGCACCGCCGGCAGCTGCCGGCCCGGTCACGGCCCTTGTCACAGCACGGCCCCTCTCTGAGCGAACCCATGTCACGGCAGAACCCATGTCATGGCCGCCCTGGTCACGACGTGTCTCCGGTCACGGCGTCATCCCGGCCTGTCGGGCCAGCGCCACGACGGCGTCCACCACCTGCTCCAGCGACAGGTCGGAGGTGTCCACGTGCACAGCACCGTCCGAGGCGGACAGCGGGTTGGTCCGGGCGTCGAGCCCGTCCCGACGTGCCAAGTCGACGGCTACCTGGCGCTCGTCGGCCGAAGCGACCTCCCCCGCCCGACGTCGCGCCCGGACCTCGGGCCGGGCGTCGAGATAGACCTTCACGGCGGCGTCCGGTGCGACGACGGTGGAGATGTCCCGCCCCTCGGCGACCGCGCCGTCCTGTCCCAACGCCTCTCGCTGCAGGACGAGCAGGTGCCTGCGTACCTCCGGCACGGCGCTGACGGCGCTGACGGCGTCCGTGACGTCCCGCTCCCGGATCTCCCGGCTCACATCGATCCCGTCGAGCCGCACGGCCCCCTGATCCGGGTCGGTCGCGAGCTCCACCCAGGCCCCCGTAGCGACCCGGGCGACCCCGTCCACGTCAGTCAGGGCGACACCCGAGCGCAGGACCGCGAGCGTCACTGCCCGGTACGTCGCTCCGGTGTCGACGAAACGCCACCCCAGCCGAGCAGCGACCAGACGCGCGACGGTGCTCTTGCCGCTGCCCGCGGGACCGTCCAGGGCCACGACGCGCTGCGGTGTCGAGTGCAGCGGACGGTCCTCCCACGTCACGGGCTCTCCTGTCTCGGCCCACGCGGGGCGGTTGACGGCTCCTGGCTGCTGGCCCGAGGTGCACGCCCATCCTGCCAGGCGTAAATCCTCAACAAGTCGACAAGCATCTTGCTCGCTTCACTTCTTCATCGCTCCACGGTCC
>JAYTHS010000356.1:0-4098 GCA_043732345.1 Frankiales bacterium
GGCCGCAGCAGCAAGGTGTCGCGCAGCAGCGCGAGCCGCGTGCCGATCTGGTGCACGGGGGTCGCAGTCACGACCAGCAGGCCGAAGACCGCGAGCAGCAGCAGGGCCGGGACGGCGACCCAGGCGGTCAGCGCCGCGGACAGCGGGTCGCCCAGCAGGAATCCGACGAGCCCGCCCTTGCGCGCCCGGGGCTGGCTCCCGCTTACGACGTGCAGCACGCCGAGAGCCCCCAGCGACAGCGTCCCCCAGCCGACGAGGACGCGGCCACGACCGCCCGTGCTGTCCGGGTGCCGCAGCACACGGACCGCCCCGAGGACCAGCACGGGGGGCAGCACGAGAGCGCCCTTTCCCAACACACCGTCAATCACGTCCGCGACCGCACCACCGGCCGCGCCGGCGTGCCACCACGACCCCGCGGCCGCGACCAGGGCGGCCAGCAGCAGCAGCAGGCCGAGGCCGTCCCGGCGGTGGGCAGGGTCGAGGTCGCGGGCGCTGCTCCCTGCGGCGCGTACGGTGCCGCCCACGCCGCGGGCGAGCAGCGAGAAGGTGCCGGTGACGCCCTTGCCGACCAGGTGCGCGGCGCCGGGGCCCCGGGCGGCACGCGTCGTACCGCCGCGGGCCACCGAGCGCCGAGCCGCCGGGCGCTTGGTCGAGGAGCGCTGGGCCGTCGAGCGCTGAGCCGCAGGTCGCTCGCTCGCCGAGCCCCGGCCCACTGACCCCCGGCCCGCTGAGCCCCGGCCCGCTGAGCTCGCGGACGTCTTGCCCCCTGCCTTGCTCCCCTTGCCCGGCACTGCTTTACCGACGGGCCGGGGGGCCGACCCGCCCGCGGCCGCCCGCCCCGACGCGCCGCCCGGGGACGACGAGGAGCCGCGGCTCTGGGCGGGCGTGGGGGTGCGACTGGCCATGGCAGGACGCTACCGGCGCAGTACCACCCGTCCCACCCGTCCCACCCGCGACACGCCGACCCGGTCTGCGGGCTCAGCCCCCGCCGTACGCCGGCCCAGCGCCTGAGAGCTGCACCGATGCGGCGACGGCCCCTCAACGCATCGGACCCATCGGGCCGCGTCGACCGCCACTGGCCGGCCTCAGCAGGATCACGCACCGGGTCGCCTGGCGTGTCGGTGCACGATCCCGCAGGGGCTCGGCCGAGTCCCCGGCGGTCAGACCTCCAGGACGACCGGGATGATCATCGGGCGGCGGCGGTAGGTGTCGGAGACCCAGCGGCCCAGGACCCGGCGCAGCTGCTGTCCGAGCTGGTGGGCGTCGGTGACCCCGTCGGCGGCGGCCCGGTCCATCTCGTCCTCAAGCAGCGGCAGCACCGCGTCGAAGGCCTTCGGGTCGTCGGTGAAGCCACGCGCCGCGATCTGGGGTGCTCCGGTGATCCGGCCCGTCATCGAGTCGACGGCCAGCGTGAGGGAGATGAACCCCTCCTCCCCGAGGACCCGGCGGTCCTTGAGCGTGGACTCGCCGACGTCACCGACCTCGGTCCCGTCGACGTAGACGTAACCGCACGGCACAGCGCCGACGATGCTCGCCTTGCCGTCGACGAGGTCGACGACGACGCCGTCCTCGGCCAGCACGATCCGGTCGACCGGTACACCGGTGAGGCGGCCCAGCTCGGCGTGCGCCCGCAGGTGCCGCCACTCGCCGTGCACCGGCATGAGGTTCGAGGGCTGTACGGCGTTGAGCAGGTAGAGCAGCTCGCCGGCTGGCGCGTGGCCCGACACGTGGACCCGGGCAACGCCCTTGTGCACGACCTTGGCGCCCCAGCGGGACAGCCCGTTGATGACCCGGTAGATGGCGTTCTCGTTGCCCGGGATTAGAGAGGAGGCCAGCACGACGGTGTCAGCGGCCTCGATGCGCACCTGGTGGTGCGAGCGGTTGGCCATGCGGGACAGCGCCGATAGCGGCTCGCCCTGCGACCCGGTCGAGACCAGGACCACCTTGGAGGGGTCCATCTGCTCGAGCTTCTTCATGTCCACGACGATGCCCTGAGGCACCCGCAGCAGCCCCAGGTCAGAGGCGACCCCCATATTGCGGACCATCGAGCGCCCGACGAAGGCGACCTTGCGCTGGTGCCGCTCGGCGGCGTCGAGGACCTGCTGGACGCGGTGCACGTGGGAAGCGAAGCAGGCAACAATGACCCGCCGCGTGGCGGTCCGCACGACCTCGTCGAGCACCGGGCCGATGTCGCGCTCGGGAGTGACGAAGCCGGGGACCTCGGCGTTGGTGGAGTCCGACAGCAGCAGGTCGACGCCCTCCTCGCCCAGCCGGGCGAAGCCACCCAGGTCGGTGAGCCGCCCGTCGAGCGGGAGCTGGTCCATCTTGAAGTCACCGGTGTGCAGGACCAGGCCCGCACCCGTGCGGATGGCGACCGCCATGGCGTCGGGGATCGAGTGGTTGACGGCGAAGAACTCGAGGTTGAACGCTCCGACGTCGACCCGCTCCCGCTCCACGACCTGCTGCAGCACCGGGGTGATCCGGTGCTCGCGGAGCTTGGCCTCGAGCAGGGCGAGGGTGAAGCGGCTGCCGATGATCGGGATGTCGCGCCGCTCGCGCAGCAGGTAGGGCACCGCGCCGACGTGGTCCTCGTGGCCGTGCGTCAGGACGACCGCGAGCACGTCGTCCAGGCGGTCCCGGATGTAGCTGAAGTCGGGCAGGATCAGGTCCACGCCGGGCTGCTCGGTCTCCGGGAAGAGCACCCCGCAGTCGACGATGAGTAGCTTCCCTTCGTACTCGAAGACGGTCATGTTGCGACCGATCTCCCCCAGCCCCCCGAGCGCTACGACGCGCAGGCCACCCTTCGGGAGCGGCTTGGGCAGGGTCAGGTCCGGATGCGGGTGGCTCACAGGACCCCTGCCGCGGTCAGGTCGTGGCGAAGTACGATCATCTGTTCCTCCGTGGCATCGAGCAGTGGAAGGCGCACCGGGCCGACGGGGAAGCCGACAAGCGACAGCGCTGCCTTGGACAGGATCGCCCCCTGGGTGCGGAACAGCCCGGTGTAGACCGGCTGCAGGCGCCGGTTGAGGGCAGCGGCGGCGGTGACGTCACCGCGCGCGTAGGCGTCGAGCAGCTCGCAGAGCTGGAACGTCACGACGTGCGAGACGACGCTCACGAGGCCGACGGCGCCGAGCGCCAGCAACGGCAGGTTCAGCGCGTCGGTCCCGGAGTAGACGGCCAGGTCGGTCTCGGCGAGGACGCGGGAGGTCGCGGCGAGGTCGTCCTTGGCGTCCTTGAGTGCGACCACCGAAGGGTGGGCGGCGAGCTCGACGAGGGTGGCGTGCTGGAGCGCGACCGCGGTCCGGGCGGGGATATCGTAGAGCATCACCGGCAGGTCGGCTACCGCGGCGATGGCGGCCGTGTGGGCGATGATCCCGGCCTGCGGGGGCTTGGAGTAGTAGGGCGTCACGGACAGCAGCCCGGTGGCCCCGGCGGCGACCGCGTCGCGGGCGAGCTCGACGGACGACGCGGTGTCGTAGCTCCCCACGCCGGCGACGACGTGTGCTCGGCCGGCGACGGCGTCGACGACGGCCCGCAGCAGGTCTGCCTTCTCGCTCCGCGAGGTCGTCGGCGCCTCGCCAGTGGTGCCCGACACGACCAGCCCGTCGTTGCCCTGCTCGACCAGCCGGTCGGCCAGCTCGGCCACCCGGGCTAGGTCGACCGCGCCGTCGGCCGTCATCGGGGTGACCATCGCGGTCAGAACCCGGCCGAAGGGGGCGGCGGACGTCATGGCCCCAGAGGCTACCGGTCAGGTGCGGACGCGGACCTCGTGCGAGGCAACCATGTCGACCACCGCGGGGTCCGCGCCGGTGGGCACGGCCTCATAGCTGGCGGCGAGCAGCTCGGTGAGTCCCTGCAGCGGCAGCACCACCTCGAGACCCGCGACGTGCACGCTGACCCGCTGGCCGGCGGTCGACACGGACACCTCGCCGTCCCGGGTGGGGGCGGTCAGCAGCACCCGGTCGATCGGGAGGCGTACCGGCTCGTCGTCCCGGACCAGGACCAGCTCGACCAGGCACCCGCGGTGGCGCAGCAGCGCGAGGACGCGCAGGTCGTCCTCACCGGGCAGGCGGAGGACCACGGACATCCCACGGGGGG
>JAYTHS010000357.1:0-1130 GCA_043732345.1 Frankiales bacterium
GGCCAGGACCTGCCGCCCGAGGGGCAGCGGCACCGCGCGCAGCCGGAGCAGGTCCTCGTGGAGCAGCTGCTGCTGCCGGGCAAGCACCCACGTGTCCCCGACGAGATCGGGCCCGACGCCCCGCACCGCCCGGACCACCTGCTCGGGCAGCGCGGCGTAGGTCCCGAACAGCTCGGCGTCCTTGGCCCGCACCCCCAACCGGTGGGTGGCCGCCATCCCGAGCGCGGCGCCGAGGGCCTGGCCGCCCTGCCCCTCACGCCACTGCTGCAGCAGCTGCTCGACCAGCAGCCACGGCTGGACCATCGCCTCGGCCTCATCGGCGAGCTCGTGCCGGGCTGCGCGCCGGCCGCTGTCCGACCCGACGAGGGGCAGGGAGCTGATCGCTGTGACGGCCAGCTCGCCCGTCCCCTTCACCACGCCGCCCAGTCCCCTCAGCACCTGGGACAGGAACCGATTGGCGCCCATCGACGTACGCGGGACCCGACCGGCCAGGTCCTCTAGCGCCCTGATCGCGGGGGCAGCCGCCTGCGCGTGCACCTCGTACGCGGCCTCGAGCAGCGCCGCCCCACGCGCCAGCCCGGCGTCGCCGTCCAACCAGAGCAGGCCACCGCTGACGACTGCCGCCGCCCGCTCGGCCTCGGCGGTCGCGATCACCGCCTCGGCAGTCCGGGCCTGCTCGCGGGCCAGGTCCAGCCCGCGGGCGTAGCGCAGCAGCACGTCGCAGGCCTCGTCGTACGCCACCTGGACGCACTGCAGGTCCGCAGCCAGAGCCGCGAGCTCGTGCTGGTAGACATCGCCGGCTCGCCCGTGCCACACGACGTGCGAGGACTCCCGCGCCGAGGAATGCGCCCGCGCCACGTCGGCAGCAAGCTCGCCGAAGACCGCCGCGCAGCGCACCAGGTCCTCGGGGCGGGACTGGCTCAGCAGCATGCGTAGGACCGTAACCAGCGGCGGTACCCCTACGCAGGCGTCGTCCACAGGCAGGTCTGGCACGCTGGCTTCCGACGAGGAGGTGGACGACGGCGAGCAGCTCGGCGGGCCATTTCACGCGCGCCTCCGAGGAGCCGTACCGCCGCCGGAGCTCGGATGCGGTCGTCCTCGTCGTCGCGCTCGCCGTGGTGGTGGCGGCC
>JAYTHS010000358.1:0-4089 GCA_043732345.1 Frankiales bacterium
AGGTCACCGGACCACAACATCGTGAGGTCGGGGTGCCCTGGGCACACCACATGTGCCCTCAAAATGCGGAGTTTTGGAATATGTACCCACGCTCCTAGGCGGCGCCGGCCAGGAAGCCCGTCACCGGACCGGGAGGGCGATGGACGAGTACGAGGCGATGGGGGCCTACCTCCCGCGCACAGTCCTCTCGCGTGCCGGCATGCTGGTGGCCGATCCCGGGGCCGATCGGGTGCAGCGCATCGACGGCACCCTGCTGTTCGCAGATGTCTCGGGCTTTACCCGGCTCTCCGAGCGGCTCGCGAGGCAGGGTCGCGCCGGCGCAGAGGTGATGGTCGGCGCGCTGTCGACCGTCTTCGGCCCGCTCGTCGCGGAGATCCACCGGCACGGCGGTGACGTCCTGAAGTTCGCTGGTGACGCACTCGTCGTGCTGTTCGAGGGCGAAGACCACGTGCGTCGCGGTGCGCGGGCCGCAATCGGGCTGCGCCGCACGCTGCGCAGCGTCGGGTCGGTGCGCACCGGCGCAGGCACCGTACGGCTGTCGATGTCGCAGGGGCTGCACGTCGGCACGTTCTGGCTCGTGCACGCCGGCACCGGCGACTACCGAGATGTGGTCCTGCTGGGGCCGGATGTCGCCGCAACGTTCTCGCTGGAGTCCGCGGCCGACCCCGGCGAGGTGCTGCTGGACGCGGCCACCGCGTCGGCGCTGGCCGCCGCGGGCGGCGCCCAGGTCGCGCCCCGCACAGATGGGCGCCCGCTGCTCCTGTGGATCGCGGACGACCCGACTGCTCCCGCCGGCCCGGTCGAGGCCCCCCTGCCGTCCTCGCCGGAGGTGGCGCAGGCATGGCAGCAATACGTCCCGCTCACGCTGCGCGACCGGCTCGCCGACGCGGTGACCGACAGCGAGCACCGGACGGTCACCGCCGCGTTCGTCCAGGTGCGCGGCTGCGACGACCTGCTGGCCCGCAGTGGCCCGGCGGCCGTGGGCGCCGCCCTGGACCAGCTGCTCGACAGCGTCACCGACCTCGGCCACCGCCACCGCGTCACGGTCGTGTGCGTCGACGCGGGCCCGGACGGTGGCAAGCTGATGCTCGCCAGCGGTGCCCCACAGGCCGACGAGCAGGACGCCGACGCGATGCTCCGGTTCTGCCTCGCCCTGGTCGCCGCACCCCCGCCGGGTCTGCGATTGGCGGCGGGCGTGAACCGTGGCCACGTCTACGCCGGCCTGGTCGGCTCTCTGCACCGCTTCACGTGGAGCACGATGGGCGACGCGGTCAACGTCGCGGCCCGGCTGTCCGGGGCGGCCTCGCCCGGTACCGTCCTGGCGGCCGAGGTGGTACTGCGGCATACCCGCGACGGCTATGAGCGCGGTGAGGCCCGCACCCTGACGCTCAAGGGCAAGAGCGAGCTGATCCCAACGGTGGTGGTGTCCCGTGCGGTCACCGACGTTGCGGGGCGACCCGAGCGGCGGGGCGCCGCAGCCCGGCGTCGCGCGCTCATCGGCCGATCCGCCGAGCTATCCGTTCTGGTCGAGGCCGCCGTTGCCGCGCGCATCGGGCACGGACGTCTGGTCGAGGTGGTGGGCGAGGCCGGTGCCGGCTCCTCGCGGCTGATCGGCGCTTTGCTGGATCTGGTCGAGCACCCGGGGCCGGGGCCGGACGGCACCCCCGAGCTTGCTGCCGCGCGCATCCTGCGGCTCCGCTGCGAGCGCCACGACGCGAGCCACGCGTACGCCACCGCCGAGGTTCTGCTTCGCACGATGTTGGGCATCACCCGTGACGTCGACCCGGCGACCGCCGGCCGGGCCTTGCTGGACTGGCTGGACCGACACGCACCACAGCTGCTGCCCGTCTCGCCGCTGCTGGCCCTGGTCGCCGGCGCCAACGTCCCAGCCACCGACGAGACCGACGCGCTGGCACCGCAGTTCCGGGTGGCGCGGCTGCAGGACGCCGTCGCGGCCACCCTGGCCGCGGCCTCAGGCGACCCGGTCGTGCTCGCCGTGGAGGACGTCGGCCACCTCGACGACGCCTCCCGCGGTGTCCTGGCGGCGCTGGCGCGCTGGGTCGCGGACCGGCCGTGGCTGCTGGTGACGACCCGGCGCCCCGGCGAGCGCGGGCTCGCCGTCGACGAGGCGCTGCCCGGGGCCACGGAGCCACCGACCGTGGCCCTTGAGGTCGTCCTTGGGCCGCTCGACGACGTCGCAGCCGCCGAACTGGCCCGCTCGGTCGCCCCACGCCCGATACCCCGCGAGGACCTTGCCCGCATCGTGGCCAGAGCGGCCGGAAACGCGCTGTTCCTCATCGAGCTGATCCGCGCCTGGGCAGCAGACGGCAGCCAGAGCACCGGCGCACTGCCCGACAGCATCGAGGCGATCCTCCTCGCGCGCCTGGACCGCCTGCCCGGTCCGGGTCGCCGGCTGCCGCGCTACGCCTCGGTCCTGGGCACCACGGTCAACACCGACGAGGTTGTCGCGGTCCTCGCAGGCGCCGAGGAGGGTTCGTTGCTGCACCAGGCGTGGAAGGTCGCCCAGGACCCAGTCGCCTGGTCGGCGCTGGATGACCTACTGGTGCCCGAGGGGGGGCAGACCCGGCGCTTCGACCCGATCCTGCTGGCACAGGTGGCGTATGACTCCCTGCCGTTCGCTCGCCGCCGCGAGCTGCACAACCGCGCCGTACTCGCCATGGAGGCCGCGGGGTCGCGCGACGTCGCACTGCTCGCCCACCACGCCATCCACTCGGGTGACCACGAGCGCTCCTGGCGGTACGGCCGGGCCGCGGGGGCCGCGGCCCGTCACATGTACGCCCACGCCGAGGCGGCCGAGCTCGACTGGCAGGCGGTGACCTCCGCCATGGCGGGCGGTGGGCGGCTCGCGCTGGACCCGGTGCTGGTGGCCGCCACCGCCGAGCAGGCCGGCGACAGCGCCGAGGTCGCCGGGCGGTACGCCCTCGCCGACGACGCGTACGCCGTCGCCCGCCGGCTCGCCAGCTCCGCTGACCGACCCCGGCTGCTTGGCAAGGTCGGCCGGCTGGCCGAGCGCACTGGGCACTACCCGATGGCGCTGCGGTGGTACACCCGCGGTCTCACCGAGGTCGAAGCGCTCGCGGCCCGTACGGCGGCGCAGGCCGGCGGCCAGCAGGCCGGTGCCGTTACCGAAGCCGTGTTGCGTCGGGCCCGGGTCGACCTGCTCGTCGGCCACGCGGGCACGCGGTACCGGCAGGGCCGCTACGAAGACGTCCTGCGCGACTGCCGGCGTGCTTTGCAGATCGGCGACGAGCAGCATGACCTGGCCAGCCTTGCCCACGCATGGTTCCTGCTCGATGCGGCGTTGACCGACCTGGGCCGCGGTGAGGAAGCCGCGCCCTACCGCGAGCGGGCACTGCCGGTCTTCGAGGCGACAGGTGACCTGGTACGGCAGGCTGACGTGCTCAACAACCTGGGCATAGACGCCTACTACGAGGGCCGGCTGGACGAGTCGGTGCAGCTTTACGAGCGCAGCCGCACGGCCCGGCTGCGTGCCGGCGACGTCGTGGGCGCCGCCACTTCGGCCAACAACCTGGCCGAGGTGCTCTCTGACCAGGGCCGTCTGCCCGAGGCAGAGGAGGCCTTCACCGAGGCGCTGGCGGTGTGGACCCGGGCGGCGTACCCCGTCGGGGTGGCCGTGGCGACCAGCAACCTGGGCCGGCTTCGCACCCGCCAGGGCCGGGCGGCCGAGGCCACCATCCTGCTGCGGCGGGCGCTGGCCGGGTTCCGCGACTTGAAGGCCGAGGCGCTGGCCGTCGACACCGAGGCCCGGCTCGCCGAGGCGCTGCTGGCCGATGGGGACGCCGCGAGAGCCCTCTCGCTGTGCGACGACCTGCTCGGCCCGCGGGGCCACGTACCCGGCGTGACCCAGGTCGTGACCACGCTGCGCGAGGTGCGCAGGCAGGCCATCGAGGTGCTCGCCGGGGGTCGACGTGAGACAAGCGGGGCGCTGCCCGCCTCTGTCGCGCTAGCGATCGGTAGGGACGGAACGTGATCCACAGCCTGCCGATGATGCTCGCTAACGTCGACCTGATCGAGGTGCTGCCCGACGATTTCCGCGCCGAGCTCTCC
>JAYTHS010000359.1:0-1129 GCA_043732345.1 Frankiales bacterium
CATGGTCCTCGCGCTGGCCTTCAACGTCTTCGGTGACAGCCTGCGGGACGCGCTGGACCCAAGGGGAACCCGCCGGTGAGCCCGAGCACGACCGAGCCGAGGCAGCGGACGCCGCGGGTCGACGGATCCGCCGCTGAACCGGTGCTGGAGGTCCGGGGGCTCTCGGTCACCTTCGACACCGAGAACGGGCCGATCTCCGCGGTGGACGGGGTCGACCTCACCCTGTTCGCCGGCGAGGTCGTCGGGGTGGTCGGCGAGTCCGGCTGCGGGAAGAGCGTCACCGCCATGAGCCTGGCCGGGCTGCTGCCGCGCAGTGCCCGGGTGGCGGGTTCCGTGCGGCTGCGGGGCACCGAGCTGGTCGGGGCGTCGGGCAAGGTGCTGCGTGGGGTCCGCGGCAAGGACATCGCCTACATCTTCCAGGAGCCGATGAGCTCGCTGAACCCGGTGCTGACGGTGGGGCGTCAGATCGGTGAGGTGCTCCAGGTCCACACCGGGGCCTCTCGCAAGCAGGCCCGGGCTCGCAGCGTGGAGCTGCTCGAGCTGGTCGGGATCCCCTCGGCCACCGTGCGGGTGGACCAGTACCCCCACCAGCTCTCCGGCGGGATGCGCCAGCGCGTCATGATCGCCATGGCGGTGGCGTGCGAGCCGACCGTGCTGGTGGCCGACGAGCCCACCACCGCGCTCGACGTCACCGTGCAGGCCGGCATCCTCGACGTGCTCCGCGAGCTGCGGGACCGGCTCGGCACCACCATCCTGATCATCACCCACGACCTCGGGGTCATCGCCGACGTCGCGGACAGGGTGGTGGTGATGTACGCCGGACGCGTCGTCGAGCGGGCCGGGGTCGACGAGCTGTTCGCCCACCCCCGCCACCACTACACAGCGGGCCTGCTCGCCGCCTCCCCAACCCCGGGACGCCACGCCGACTCCGACCGGCTGCAGGAGATCCCCGGGCTCGTGCCCGTGCTCGCCGAGCAGCCGCAGGCGTGCACGTTCGCCGAGCGGTGCCCGGCGGCCGACCGGCGCTGCTTCGGCGAGCGCCCACCGCTGGCCCCCGCCGCCGCGGGGCCCCCCGACCACTCGGTGGCGTGCTGGCACCCGGTGACGGGTGGACCGCCGACCGAGACCG
>JAYTHS010000360.1:0-4080 GCA_043732345.1 Frankiales bacterium
GCCGACACGGTCAGCGGGCTGCGCGTGCTGCGCGGCATCGGCGGCGAGGCCGAGTTGATGGCCCGCTACCGAGCCGCCAGCCGGCGTACCCGCGAGGCAGGCGTCGCCCTGGCTCGCGTGGAAGCCACCCTCAGCGCCGTCGAGGTGCTGCTCCCCGGCCTGCTGCTGGTCGTCGTGACCGTCGTCGGCGTACGTCTTGCACTGACAGGCAGCATCTCTGCGGGCCAGCTGGTCTCCTTCTACGGTTACGCCGCCTTCCTCGTCACGCCGTTGCGGACCGCCACGGAGTTCGCCGACAAGCTCACCCGGGCGCTGGTGGCCGCCGGCAAGGTCGTCGGACTGCTGCGGCTGCAGCCCCTGCGCGAGGAGCCCGCGCTGCCCGTCGCCGAGCCCCCGCTCGGCGTCGTGCTCACCGACCTGACCAGCAGGATCGTCGTCGAGCCGGGTGTGCTGACCGCCGTCGCGTGCGTCGAGCCCGGGCAGGCCAGCGCCCTGGCCGAGCGGCTCGGTGGGCACGTCGACGCGCCCGTGCTGCTCGGGGACGTGCTGCTGTCGGACCTCCCCCTGTCCGTCGTACGGCGGCGGGTGGTCGTCGCCGACGCCTCCCCCTGGCTGTTCCGCGGGCGGCTGCGCGACGAGCTCGACCCCTTCGGGACCCACACGACGGACGAGGTCCTCGCCGCCCTGTCGGCGGCCAGCGCCCTGGACGTCCTGGACGGCCTGCCCGACGGCTTGGACACCGAGCTGGAGGAGCGGGCCCGCGAGCTCTCCGGTGGCCAGCGTCAGCGCGTCGTCCTTGCTCGCACGCTGCTCACCGACGCCGACGTACTGGTCCTCGACGAGCCGACCTCCTCGGTCGACGCGCATACCGAGGCACGCATCGCCCTGTCCCTCAGGCAGTTCCGAGCCGGCCGCACAACGGTCGTCATGACCACGAGCCCGCTCGTGCTCGAGACGTGCGATGTCGTCGTGCTGCTCGTTGACGGCCGGGTGGTTGCCCGCGGGACCCACGCCGAGCTGCTGCGCGACCCTGCCTACCGCCGCGCCGTCGCCCGCGAGGAGGTGCTCTCGTGAGGCAGGACCTGCCGGTCGCCAGCCGCGCCACCGTTGCGCGGCGCGTGCGAGAGCTCGGGACTCGGCACCGCCGGACGCTGCTCGGCTGTGCGGTCCTGCAGCTGCTCGCGACCGTCGCGGCCCTCGCCCCGCCCCGGCTGCTGGCCCACCTCGTCGGGACGCTGGACACCGGGCTGACCCAGGCCGACGCCAACCGCACCGCTGGGCTGCTCCTGCTCGCCGTGCTGGTCGGCTCAGGGCTTACCCGGTGGAGCCGCCTGCGGTCCGCCGTCCTCGGCGAGGAGCTGCTGGCCGAGCTGCGCGAGGACTTCGTGGAGGGGGTCCTGTCGTTGCCACTCGGGACCGTCGAGCGGGCCGGCACCGGTGACCTGCTGACCCGAACCACGAGCGACGTCGACGCGTTGAGCAAGACCGTCCGGCTGGCCGTGCCGGAGGTGCTCGTCGCCCTGATCACGGTGGTGCTGGTGGTCGCGGCGATGGTGCTGGTGGCGCCCTTGGCCTCCGCGACCGCGCTGGTGGCCGTCCCGGTCGTCGTGGTCGGCACCCGTTGGTACCTCCGCCGCGCCCCCGAGGGCTACCTCGCCGAGCGGGCGGCGGCGTCGCTGTTCAACTCCCGGGTCGCCGAGAGCGTGGAGGCGGGGCGGACCGTGGAGACGCTCGGCCTGCAGCAGCAGCGGGTCGCGCTGGCTGAGTACGACCTCGCCCGCACCTGGCGATGCGAGCGCTACACCCTCCGGCTGCGTTGCGTGTTCTTCCCCATCTGCGAGTCCTCCTACGTCGTCCCGGTGGTGGTCACGCTGATCACCAGCGGCCTGCTGGCGCTGGACGACCACGGCACCCTCGCGCAGGTCACCGCCGTCACGCTCTACGCCCAGCAGCTGGTCGACCCCGTCGACACCCTGCTGGGGTGGCTGGACGAGCTGCAGGTCGGCATCAGCTGCTTCGCCCGGCTGCTCGGCGTACGCGACGTTCCGGACGACCGCACGATCAGCGGCGAGGTCCCCGACTCCGAGCAGCTCCGCGCGGACGACGTTTACTTCTCCTACGTGACAGGCAAGGATGTGCTGCGCGGCATCAGCGTCTCCCTGCGCCCCGGGGAGCGGCTCGCCATCGTCGGTCCGTCGGGCGCCGGCAAGTCCACCCTCGGTCGGCTGCTGGCAGGCGTGCACCCGCCGAGCGCAGGCAGCGTCACGGTTGGCGGCGCGGAGCTGGTCGGGCTGCCGCTGGAACAGCTGCGGCGCGAGGTCAGCCTGGTCACGCAGGAGCACCACGTCTTCGCCGGAACGGTCGCCGACAACCTCCGGCTCGCTCTCCCTAACGCGAGGGACGACGAGCTGGTGGCCGCGCTGGCGGCCGTCGACTGGGACGGTACGGCGCTCGAGACTGCCCTGGGTGCGGGCGGTCTCGCTCTCACGCCCGCACAGGCCCAGCAGCTCGCACTCGCACGGCTGGTGCTGGCCGACCCGCACACTCTCGTCCTTGACGAGGCGACAGCCCTGCTCGACCCGCGGGCCGCACGGCACCTGGAACGCTCGCTGTCGGCCGTCCTGCAGGGCCGCACCGTCGTGGCCATCGCCCACCGGCTGCACACCGCCTCCGACGCCGACCGGGTCGCTGTCGTCGAGGACGGGCGGGTGGTCGAGCTCGGGACGCACGACGAGCTGGTGGCCGCCGGAGCGTCGTACGCCGCGCTGTGGCGCTCCTGGCACGGCGAGCCGTAGCGTCCCTGCCATGGACAAATGGTCGCAGGTCCCCGACGTCGAGCCCGACGCCGAGGTCGACCCGCACTGGCAGGAGCTGCGCGGCGACTGGTCCCTGCCCATGGCCTACCTGCCACCGGCGATGTCAGGAGCCGGTCGGGTGCGGCCTCCTTGGATGCGGGTGTCGGCCTGGGTGCTCATCACCGTCTTCCTCACCGCCACGACCGGCGGCATCTGCCTGACCTACGGCCCCGGCAGCTAGGCAACGCTCACCGCTGACGTCCAGGTGCGCGTTCCCGTCCGTGGTCACGAGGCATACAGCCTTAATCACTCTGTCACTCCGTCATCACCGCCGCGCCGGGCTCGGAAGGCTTCATCATCGGCACTGCGCCCGGCTCGGGATGGTCCGTGATGACTGTTGCGTCCGACGTGAATTTGCATCCTCACGGCTGGGCTCGTCTCCCACGTTATGTCATCACTGCTGTGCCTGGACGGCCGCGTCTCCTCAGGACGTCAGGGATCATCGGCCTACAGCTTGCCCTGATGAGAGTTTCTGTCCACAGGCATTTCTTGAGCTTGTATTCATTATTGTGTTCGGATATTATAAGGCTATCCCCGGATACCTGTTCTCCTTCGTCGAGCAGGCGGTCACGGCTGACCTGGAGGACCTGACGGTCAGCGAGCTACAGGCTCACGCGTTGGATCTGCAACGGGCCAGCGGTCGACTCGCGGGTCGGGCCACGCAGGTCCTGGCGGCGGTCCACGCCCGCTCGGGCGGGCAGGTCCTGGAGAGCTCGCTGCTGTAGGTGAGCAGGGACGTTGACGGTCTGGGCTCTGCGGACCTGGAGGTCGACGAAGTCAGTAACGCCTCTGAGGTCGCTGATTGGCCGTGTCAACCTGATGTGGCCCAACTGTGACGTCACGGTGTGGCCAGATCAGACTGACAGGGCCAAGGCATCGGGGTCCATCGCAGGTCCGCTCTAGACGGTCACGGCTGCTTTCACGCACACCGCCTGAGGATCGTGAAAGCTGCCCGGCACACCCGGCGGCTCGTCCCAATGCGGGAGGGGGGCGAGGACCGTCGGCTGGGCCGAACCACCTGTGAGCCACTGCGGTCTGCAGCTGACTCCATCACCCGCGGACGCGGTGCTCCTCGGCGACGGCCATCAGCTTGTTCTGGAGCTCCGCGGCGCGGTCCTGGGGTAGTCGGCCGTGCCCGTACTGCTTGAACCACTCAAGCAGGTGTTCGCCTCGAGCGACCGCTGTCCGCGGCACCAGACAGCCAGCGCTGGTCGGCGCCCTTGAA
>JAYTHS010000361.1:0-1123 GCA_043732345.1 Frankiales bacterium
CGCTGGGACGTGCTCGCCCAGCGGCTCCGGGACCTGCTCGCCGACACCCCGCCTGATCTCAGCCAGCGCTGACGACCTGGACGATCCGGCTCCGGCGTATCGGCTCGGCGTACTGGTCCAGCGACCGGTGCAGCCACAGCGCGGACAGCACGAGTACGGGTGTCGCGAGCAACACCGGCGCCCACCACAGCCCGCTCTGCGCGGCGCCCTCCAGGCAGATCGCGACGAGCCCGACCGGTGCAGCGAGCCGCACGGAGGCCAGCGCCAGGGCGCCCGGAGGCGCGACGGCGTCCCGCGGCCCGGACAGGTCGGCGCGGTGCGGCCGGCGCACGGACAGCGCCAGGCAGGTCGCGACCACCAGCACGCCGCAGGCGAGCGCGGAGACGGCGATGGCGACAATCTCGGTGGCGGTCGGGGCCCCGGGACTGCGCAGCGACCCGGCGAGAGCCGACACCAGGATCGCCACGCCGACCGTCTCGGCGAGCACGATCGTCTTGCTGCGTGCGACCAGGCGCGGGTCGTGGGGGAGCGAGGCCATCCAGACCGCCCCCGAGCCGTCGAGGCAGAAGGCGTTGATACCGAACAGCAGGCCTGCACCGGCCGCGACGAGGCCCGGAAGCACGACGAGGGACGCCCACGGGACGGCGGCACCGGCCGCGACGAGGCTCGGCAGGACGGCCAGCACCAGCGCTCCCCGGCGAAGGGCGGGCGCGCGCCACGCGCTCGCCCGGTCCATCGCGATCAGCTCGCGCAGCGGCCCGCCGCGGACGGGCCGTCGGCGCACGTCCGAGGTGGCCCGCGAGGCTCCGACGTCACCGGGACGTCGCAGTGCCCAGGAGCACGCCCGCGCTCCCAGCAGCAGGCCGACAGTGAGAGCGACAAGCAGGGCCCCGGTCGTCAGGGCCCATCGGCCCAGGTGCCCCTGGCCACCCGCGACGACCCCTCGAACGACAGTGCGGGTCGGCGAGGCCGACAGGACTCGGTCCCCGGCGCCGCTGCGCACGACCGCGAGCGCACCCAGCAGCCCCGCGAGCCCGGTCCCGACGACGACCTGCCGCCCCCGGCGGGTCTGGCGCAGGCCCGCGACGGTCCACGCCAGCGCCTGCCCGAGGACGGTCGCGGC
>JAYTHS010000362.1:0-1120 GCA_043732345.1 Frankiales bacterium
CGAGCGCGACACCATGGCCCAGCAGCGGGTGGCCCTGGACCAGGTGGAGGCCTACCTCGCCGCGCGGCTGATCGGCTGCTGAGCCCGCCGCACCCTGGCCGCGCCGCCAACCCGTGCCCGCACCGCGCACACGGGGGGCGGAGTGGCCATGACACCTGTCACGAGAGGGTCGTGACGCATGGCCCGGGTTGGCGGGGTCGCGGACGAGCAAAGTTCCTCGTATGACGACGACGAGTGTGCCCGCGGTGGCGCTGATGGACGTGCACAAGGCCTACGGGCCCGTGCAGGCGGTGAAACGGGATCTCGTTGACCGTCGCACCGGGCGAAGTGGTGGCTTTCCTCGGCCCCAACGGTGCGGGCAAGACGACGACGATCGACATCATGCTCGGCCTGGCTCAGCCCGACAGCGGGTCGGTGTCCGTGTTCGGCGGCACGCCACAGCTCGCGATCGCGCAAGGACGGATCTCGGCGGTGATGCAGACAGGCGGGCTGCTCAAGGACCTCACCGTCGCCGAGACCGTCCGACTCACAGAGAGCCTGTTCACCCACACCCGCCCGACCGCCGAGGTGCTGGAGCGGGCCGGCCTCACCGACAAGGCCGATCGCAAGGTCGGCAAGTGCTCCGGGGGCGAGCAGCAGCGGCTGCGCTTCGCCATGGCCCTGCTGAGCGACCCTGACCTGCTGGTGCTCGACGAGCCCACCACCGGCATGGACGTGGGTGGTCGTCGCGACTTCTGGGGGGCGATCCGGGCCGACGCGTCGCGGGGTCGCACCGTCCTGTTCGCGACCCACTACCTCGAAGAGGCCGACGCCTACGCCGACCGGATCATCGTCGTCGCCGGCGGCCGCGTGGTCGCCGACGGCACGGCCGCCGAGGTCCGCAACCTGGCCGCGGGACGCACCGTCGCCGCCACCCTGCCCGGGGCGAGCTCCGCTAGTCGAGGAGGACCGGGAGCCCACCGGTGGCGAAGCCGATCACCGCCTGCTCGTCCGGCTTGTGGGCCAGCACCTCGGTGACGTAGGACCGCGCGGCGGGCAGGGACCCAACGTCCTTGCCGGCCGCCTCGGAGAGGAACCACCGGTGCTCGAGCACCTCGTGGAAGATCTCCGCCGGCTCGAG
>JAYTHS010000363.1:0-1120 GCA_043732345.1 Frankiales bacterium
CCCGCCTGCGCCCGCGTCCTGAGGATGCGGGCGGGAGCCCGGCCCGGCGGCAGGTCCAGGCCAGCCCCGGTCGGGCCGGGGGAGTCGGCAGGGGAGTCACTTGATCTGGTTCAGGCGGCTCTTGGTGGCGCTGGTCAGGACCGCGACCGCGATCCCGGCGATCAGGAACAGCCCCAACGCCAGGACCGTGATCTCCAGGGTCGACAGGCCCGCCTGCCGGTCCTGCTCCCGGCGCTCCTGACGGCGGCTGGCCAGGGCGGTGCCGGACCAGCTGCGGGTCTGGTCGGTGAGGGTCAGCAGCATGACGTGCAGGGCGACGAGCGGGTTCATGACGGACTCCAAGGTGAGGTGCGGAGCGGCGGGCGGGTAGTCGGGCTGATGAGGGTCGGCCTGGCAGGTGCCCGGGGTGGTGGGGCTGGGCGGGTCGGGAATCTTGAACTCGTGGACGGTCATGTGCGGTCAGAGGATCCGGACGATGGCGGGGGCGCCGAGGATGACCAGGAAGATCAGGCCGAGGAACGCGACCGGGATGACGAGGCGTTCGGACTGCTCGTTGGCCCGGGTCTGCTCCCTGGTGAGCAGTGCGGCGCGCAGCCCGCGGCTGCGGGCTCGCAGGGTGTCGGCCACGGCGGCGCCTTCGGTGCCGGACAGCCGCATGATGTCGGCGAGATCGGACAGCTCGGGCAGGGCGAGCTCGGTGGCCAGGTCGTGCAGCCCATCCCACGGCGGGGTGCCGGACAGTCGGGCCCGCACGAGCTGCTCCCGCAGCCGGACGAACACCCAGCTGTCGCCGACGGTCGCGGCCTGCTCCAGGGCCTGGGTGGCGCCGGCGCCAGCGGCCCGCTCGAGCGCGGTCAGGTCCAGGTAGGCCGAGGTGGCCCGGGCGAACTCCTGCCGGGCCGCGGTGGCCTTGCGAGCGACTTCCAGGCCCGGGACCACGAACAGCACCGCGGCCAGCACCACAGCGGCCGCGGCGGGGAGCGCGATCGGCAGCGTATGACCGGCGGCGGTGGTCAGGACAACGAACACGGTCGGGAACAGCAGACCGAGCAGCGCCATCAGGACCTTCTGACCCAGGTGGCGGGCGACCGGGATCCGCAACAGCCGCAGCTCATGGGTC
>JAYTHS010000364.1:0-12755 GCA_043732345.1 Frankiales bacterium
CGCGACCAGATCGGCGGCATCCGGCAAGCCGAGCAGCGGGCCGCGGCCAAGGAGGTCGGCGTCGGCGAGGTGGTCTTCCTCGGCTACCCGGACGGCCAGCTCGTCCCGTCGTTCGACCTGCGGCGCGACATCTCCCGGGTGATCCGGCAGGTCCGGCCGCAGCGGCTGCTCATGCAGTCCCCCGAGATCAACTGGGAGCGGATCGCCGCCTCGCACCCCGACCACCGGGCGGCCGGCGAGGCGACCCTGGGCGCGGTCTACCCCGACGCCCGCAACCCGTTTACCCACACGACGCTGCTGCAGAACGAGGGCCTGGACGCCTGGACGGTCCACGACGTCTGGGTCATGTCGGCGGGCCAGGGCGCCAACCGCTGGATCGACGTCACCGACACCTTCGACCGCAAGCTCGCGGCGCTGCGCCAGCACCGCTCGCAGACCGAGCACATGGACGACCTCGAGGGGATGCTCCGCGGCTGGCTCGGCATGGCCGCCGTCGCCGGTGGGCTCCCGGACGACCGGTTGGCCGAGTCCTTCAAGGTCGTTACGATCCCCTAGCTGACGCGGCCGGACGGGCCGCTCGTGGGCTCCGGTGCGGCCCGCGAACGGCAGGCCGGGGCGGGCCAGCGACAGCACGCTCGGCACCGTCCAGGCCAGCCCGGCCGGCAGCAGCAGCGCGAGCGGAGTGACCCCGGCCGGCAGCAGCACCAGCGCGACGACCGCTGCCAGGCTCAGCCCGGCGAGGGCCACCGCTCCCGCCCGGGCGGTCGACAGGCCGCGTCGCTCGGCCAGGTCGACCGCGACCACGAACGGCGCGACCGCGAGCAGCAGACCGGCGAGGCAGGCCAGTGCGGCAAGGGCACCGAGGACGCCGACGGCGAGCAGCACGCTCACGGGTAGGGAAGCCCGATGCCCAGGGCCGCAGAGGCGGCCAGCCCTACCACCAGCAGGGCGCCGGCCCGCGCGGTGTGGACGAAGCAGATCGCGGCGAACCACAGCGGCCAGACAGGAAAGCCCTCGGGCGCCTCGGCAGGCTTCGGGGCCTGCAGCGCGCCGGCGACCTTGATGGCGACCGGCAGGTAGCCGAGGACCACGAGCGCGGGCCAGGGCAACGCCCCGACGGCGACCGACAGGACGACCGCGACGTAGAAGCCGAAGACCAGTCCGATGGTGAGCCGCCTGGCCCGCGGCTCACCGAGGATCACCGGGATGGTGCGGGTCCCCGTCGGCTCGTCGTACGGGATCTTGTCGATGTGCTTGCCCATCAGCACGGTCGTGCACAGCACGCCGTACGGCACGGAGGCCACCCAGACCTGCCACGGCAGGTGACCTACGGCGGAGAAGTAGGTGCCGGCGACCATCAGCGGCCCCCAGGTGAGGAAGACGTCGGGCTCGCCGAGGCCGTGCTTCTTCAGCCGCAGCGGCGGCGCGGTGTAGGCGTAGGACAGTGCGAGGCCGCCGACAGCGAAGGCCACGACGAGAGGTCCGCGCTGCGACGCAATCGCCAGCATGATCACGAGGTCGACGAGCATGCACAGCCCGATCGCACCGATCAGCTGCTTGCGTGACACCAGTCCGGACAGGATCGGGTGCGGGGCGTAGAGCGCCCGCGGGTAGCTCTCGGTGTCGAGCCCGACATCGGTGTCGGCCACGTCGTTCATGAGGTTGTTGGCGATGTGGGCGACGGTGATCCCCAGCAGCGACAGCGCGAACAGCCCGGGCGAGAACCCCGGCGCCCGGACCGCCAGCATCCCCGCGACAAGCCCTGCGACGATGGTCATGGGCAGGACGGCCGCGCGCGTGACGACGACCCAGCGGGTCAGGCCGTCGAGCGAGTCGATGGGGCGGTCCGGTGGTGGGTTGGTGGTCCGCAGGGCGTAGACAATGGCCCCGCGCCGGCCCGGCCCGGGGGGCGCCAGCAGGCGCAGTTCCTTCATCGGCAGACAGTACGACCGGGCAGCAAGGGGTCCTGGCCACGGCGTCGAGGACAACCCGCCTTCTGCCCGCGCAGCGACACCGGCGGCCTGGTCTTCGGGGCCTGCGTCCCGCGCTGCACGGCCGGGAGCGGCGGGCTGCTCGTCGGGGCCGGCGTCCCGCGCTGCACGGCCGGGTGCGGCGGGCTGCTCTTCGGGACCGGCGTCCCGCGCTGCACGGCCGGGTGCGGCGGCCTGCACCGACAGGCGGCGGGCTGCGACCTGACGACGTACTTCGGCGACAGCAACGGTGACGGCAAGGCCGAGATCTCCGTGACCCGTGACCGGGGCACGACCGTCAGCAGTCCCGTCGACGTCGGCGCGGCCCTGGAGATGAAGAACATGGCGCTCCCAGAGGTGATCGCCGCGCAGGGTGACCGCGCCGTGTCGGCAGTCCTCGGGACGACCACCCCGGGCGCGGCCCAGGGCGCCGACCCCGGCAAGGACCATGTGATATACCGGCACCTGTACGTCGCCAGGCGGCCCTCTAGGGGCGCGTGCCCGTCGCCTGGGCTGACGGCTGCACCGCGGCGTGCGTAGGGTCCAACCTCGTGGCCAGCAACAGCTTCTCCGCCAAGGGCGTGATCACCCGCCAGTCAGGTGGGCTGCCCCGTTCCGCACCCCGGCCGCAACCGGAGCCAGCACGGTGACGCACACCCGAGCCCTCACGGGTAGGCCGGTTCCCGCGACCACGGGCGCACCCGCGACGACGGGCGCACCGGTGGTGGCGACGCGGACGGCCGCGATCACCACCTCGCCGCGACTGGTCCTCTCGCGCACCCTGGCCAGCACCGGCCTGCCCACGGGCGTGCCGGCCACCGGCCTGCCCAAGGGCGTGCCGGCCACCGCCCTCGGCCTGGTCGGCGGCGCGGCCCTGCTGCAACGCCGTCGGACCACCGGCGTGCCGGCCACCGCCCTCGGCCTGGTCGGCGGCGCGGCCCTGCTGCAACACCGTCGGACCACCTGACGTCGCGGCCGGCCGCCGGCGGCGGACGCTGGGTCACCGTCCCCCCGGAGCGGCTCCAGCGCTGGCTCGACGGGTTCGCCGCCCGGCACGGGGCGTGTGAGACGTCGTACGGCGGGTTCGCGGCCCGGCCGGGGGCTGGCCCGACAACCGGGGGACCGGAGCTGGTCCGGGTCGTCGGGGCCGACGGGGCGGTGGCCGAGCTCGAGGTGCCGTTCGAGCCACTGGCCGGGCAGGACCTCGTCGCCCACGCCCTGCTCGAGCGGACCGTCGGGGTGCTGCTGGTGCGCCTCGGCGGCCACGCGGCAGGGGTCTTCGCCGGAGGGAGGCTGGTGGCGTCCAAGGTCGGCAGCCGCCCGGTCCACGGGCGCAACGCCGCCGGCGGCTGGTCGCAGCAGCGCTTCGCCCGGCGCCGCGAAGGGCAGGTGGCGGTTGCACTTGGCTCCGCGGCCGACGTCGCGGCCCGCGTGCTGCTGGACCGGCCGCTGGATGCGATGGTGGTCGGCGGCGATCGTACGGCGGTCGACGCGGTCCTGGCCGACCGGCGCCTGGCCCCGTTGCGGCCGCTGGTGACCGGGCGGCTGCTGGCCGTGCCCGACCCGCGGTTGGTCGTCCTGCAAGGAGCCCACGAGCTCTACCGGCAGGTGTGGATCCGCGTCATCGACCCGTGAGCCCGGGCCGCCGTACGACCTGGGCCCGGCTGGTTGATCAAAGTGAGGCCCACCAACCACCTCCTGGCCCACCTCTGCCACTTTGATCTTGCTGCCTCGGCTGGCTCAAGATCAAAGTGGGCGCCCGGGGCCAGTCCGCAGCGTCGAGCTGCACACGATGACCGGCTGCCCAGGCACCGACCGCAGGCACCGACCGCACGCGCCGACCGCAGGCGCGTGGTGCGGTACGTGAACGCACCCGGGCCCGGTCCTACGACGGGTCAGCGGCCGCCGATCTGGCCGAGCTTGCCGGCCATCCCCCCGGCCGCCCGCAGCGCGACACCCGGTTCGAACGCCGCCCCGGCCGTGAGCAGGCCCTGCGTGGCCCGGGCCTCGGCGACGGCCGACAGCAGCAGCCCCGCGGCATCCGTGGTCGAGGGCCACAGGTAGAGAGACATCGAGCCGGGCACCGAGTTGACCTCGTTGGCGTGCAGGACCCCGTCGACCAGCAGCAGGTCCAGCCGCATGACGCCGCGCAGCCCCGTGGCCTCCACGACGGCCCGGGTGATCCGCTCGGCCTCGGCCGTGACCTCGGGCGCGACCTGGGCGGGGAGCTCCCGCGGCGCCGCCGACAGCCCGTCGGCCTGCAGGTACTTCTGGGAGTAGGAGTAGATGCCCGTCCCGGCGGTCGGCGCGAGCGGCTTCTCCAGCAACGAGACCTCGAAGGTCGGGGACGTGCGGAAGGCCATGTTGAGGTCGACAGCACCCGCGCTGAACGGCTCGACGACCGCGCCGGCCCGCAGCTGCACGCTGGTACGCAGCAGGGCCAGGGCTGTGGCGTGGTCCTCGACGACCTCGATGCCGATGGAGCTGCCGCCGAAGCGGGGCTTGACGATGTAGGGGCCGGGTAACGGCGGCAGCGTCGCGGTCAGGGCCACCCTCGGCAGCGTCGGGATCCCCGCGGCGGCGAGCACAGCGCCGAACGCCAGCTTGTCCATCCCCAGGGCCGCCAGCGGCGCGGGTCCACCGGACAGCGGGATGCCCAGGATGTCGAACAGCGCGTTGAGCCCGCCGTTCTCCCCTGCCCCGCCGTGGCAGCAGTTCAGCGCGGCGTCGATGGCGAGCGGCTTGGGGCCGCCGAGCCCCTTCTTGATGCCGAATCCCGCCCGGGCGTCCAGGGTCAGTCGGGTCGCGGTCTTCGGTGCGCCCTCGAGGTAGTCCTTGGCCTCCAGGCCCGCGGGCGAGAGCACCCAGTCCCCGGCGCGGGTCCAGTAGACCGGCAGCACGTCGTGCCCGGCCTGGCGTAGGACCCGCTCGCAGAGCAGGCCGGTCAGGATGCTGATGTCGTGCTCGGGCGACGGTCCGCCGAAGACGACGGCGAGCTGGCCCTCAGGCACGGTGACACCTCACGGGTAGTGGTCGGGCAGGTCGTTCTCGAACAGTACGACGTCTCCGGGGGCCGACCGGGACTGCACGAGGGCCACCCCGGCAGCGCGGTCCGGCACCTGAAGCACGTCCGTGGCGCCGCCCTCCCCACCGTCGACGAGGGCAAGGGCGTTGGTGCGCCCGACCACGACGAGGGTCGCGGCGCCGCCGTCCCGGATGGCCCGGCCCAGGGCGGTGTTGCGCTCCTTCTGCACGTCGCCCAGCTCGACCATGCCGGGCGTGACGACGTGGACGCGGCCGCCGGAGCGGGCTGCCAGCTCGGTCGCCCGGCGTACGGCGAGGGCCGCGCCGACCGGGTTGGAGTTGTAGGTGTCGTCCAGGATCCAGCTGCCGCCGGGCTGAGCGGTGGGCTCGAGGCGGTGGGCAACGGTCGGCAGGTCCGCGAGCCGCCGGGACAGCGCCCGCAGGTCGTCGCCGAGGGCCAGCGCGGCCCCCAGCGCGACGGCGGCGTTGCCGGCGATGGCCGTGTCGGGCAGCGTCACAGGCCCGAGGTCCTGGCCGTGCACCCACAGATGGCCCTCGACGAGGGCGACGTCGGCGGCGGTCGACCGGGTCGAGCAGCGGACGACGTGCTGGCCGCGATGCGCGCAGTCGTCGGCCAGCCCGCGCAGCAGGTTGTCGTCGGCGTCGACAACCACCGAGCTGGCCTTCACGGTGATCTCGGACTTGGCCTCGAGCACCCCGGCGCGGTCCTTCATGCGCTGCAGGTGGACCTCACCGATGGCGGTGAGCACCGCGATGTCGGGCGGAAAGACCTCGCACAGCGCCTCGATCTCGCCGGGCCCGTAGGTGCCCATCTCGGCGATGAAGAGCTCCGTGCCCGCGACGAGGCCCTCGTTGACGGCCCGCGACAGACCCATGGCGTTGTTGAACGACGCGGGGCTGGCCATCAGCGAGTGGGTCTGGCCGAGCAGGTGGGCGAGGTAGTTCTTCGTCGAGGTCTTGCCGTAGGACCCGGTGATCGCGACGACGGTCGGCTGGACCTTGGCGATCCGCTCCTTGGCCGCCACGACGTACTTGCGGGACAGCCGCTTCTCGACCGGCGCGAGGACGAACAGGGCAGCGTCGACGACCAGGACCGGCAGGGCGCTGGTCAGCGCGCCGAGCCCGACCAGGCCGGTCACGAGGAACAGCAGCGCCGCGACCGCCGCGACCCGGCGCAGCCGCGGTGTCCAGGCGAGCGGCGAGGTGCGGCCGCGCCAGGGCAGGCCGAGCGGGCTGGCCGAGGCGAGCGCCGTACCGAGCAGCCAGAGCAGCGGAGTGGTGAACGCGCCGAGGACGACCAGCCCGACGGCGACGACCTGCATCGCGAACGACGGCCGCGAGGTGGTGAACCACATCTGCTGCACCCAGTTGACCGACCCGGGCAGGTAGTGCTCGCGCTGCGCCACCCGCAGGCGGCGTGGCAGCGTGGCGATGGCAAGGAACGCGCACGCCAGCGAGACGAGCACGGTCATGCCAGGGCTTCCCTCAGCAGGGCGTGCAGAGGGGCGTCGAGCAGGTGCCCGGACGACTGGCTGACCGCCAGCGTCGCGCGGGGGAACAGCTGCTGTGCCTCGCGGGCCATGTCCAGCGGCGCCGCAGTGTCGGCTGCCCCCCACACCAGCGCGACGGGTCCCTCGATGCGCCCCAGCAGGTCTCGGTAGTCCTCGTTGACGAGCCGCACCAGGCACTCCCGCAGCACCCCGTCGGCCGCCCGGTAGTCCGCTGAGCCGTGCGTGCGGCGCTGCGCCTCCATCCGCTCATCGCTGAGAAGGCCTGCGGCATTGAGCTTCTTGGCCAGCCGGAAGGCCAGCGGAGCGCGGCCGGACCCCGTCGTACGGCGCAGCAGCGGCGTCCCTGTCAGCACCAGGCCAGAGACCAGTGAGGGGTGGCGGGCCGCCAGCTGGACCGCGACCCGACCTCCGAAGGAGTGGCCGACGACGACCACCGGTGCGGTGATCGCTGGCGCGAGGGCGTCGGCATAGTCGGCCGACCCCCAGGCGCAGGGAGGTGGCGGGGAGGCGCCGAAACCGGGCAGGTCGACGGCCAGCGCGTCGAGGCCGGCCAGGACGGGCAGCAGGTCGGCCCGGCTCCGGCCCCAGCCGTGCAGGCCGACCACCGTCGGCATCCCTGTCCCGGTGCGCTCGGCCATCAGGGCGCCGTCGAGCAGGGCGGTCAGGGCCACCGTCAACCGCCGCGCTGGTGGGCGTTGCTGACCAGCGTCGCGTAGACCTCTGCGAGGTCCAGGCCCGCGGAGGTGACGGCCAGCGGGAAGGTCGAGGTCTCGGTGAGGCCCGGGGTGACGGCGGCCTCGAGGACCTGCGGCACCCCGTCGGAGCCGACGAGGACGTCGACCCGGGACAGGTCGCGCAGCCCCAGCAGGTGGTGGACCTGCTCCGCGACGGCCCGTACGGCGGGGACGTCGACCCGGTCGTCGTCGTCGGCCAGCGAGGTGTAGCGGACCTGGCTGCTCGCGTCGTACCGCGCCTGGTAGTCGTAGGGGGCGCCGTCGGCGGTCTCGATGAGCATCGGGGCCAGCGCGCGGGGTCCCTGCCCGAGGTCGAGCACGGGGACGGTCACCTCGAGGCCGTCGACGAAGGCCTCGAGCAGGACGTCGCTTCCATAGGCGTAGGCCTGCACGAGGGCGCCCGGGAGGTCCTTCTCGTCGCGCACGACCGTGACGCCCAGCGCCGAGCCGCCGGCGACCGGCTTGACCACCAGCGGCAGCCCGATGACGGAGTCGACCAGGTGGTAGAGGTTCTCGGGCCCGACCTCGCGAAAGATGCTGCTGGGCAGGGTGACCCACGCCGGAGTGGCCACCCCGGCCTCGACCATCCGGGTCTTGGCGATGGCCTTGTCGTACGCCGCCCGGCAGGCTCCCGCGGTCGACCCGACGTACGGGACCCCGGCCAGCTCGAGCAGGGACTGCACGGTGCCGTTCTCGCCCGACCCGCCGTGCAACGCGACGAAGGCGACGCTGTCCTTACCGGTGTCGCGGGTGAGCAGGGCGACGAAGCGCGCGTCGACGTCCCAGTGGTCGACGGCCAACCCGGCCCGGACCAGCTGGTCGGCCAGACGTCGCCCGGAGCGCACCGAGACGTCACGCTCGTGGGACAGACCGCCCGAGATGACCGCTACCTGCTGCACCCGCGCAAGGCTAGTGGTGACGCGGGCGCCCACGGGGTATGGCCTGTCCATGACGCCGCCTGACCAGCACCCCGGTGACGACCTCGACGACGACCCGGTCCTGCCGACCTTTGTCGTGCTCGCGCGCTTCGCCACGACCGCGCCGGACGCCGAGGGCGCGGTCCGTGACGTCGTACGCCGGTTGCGTGAGGCGGACGAGCCCTTCCAGGAGGTCACCCTCGAGCGGACCGACGGGGACACCTTCCTGGTGGTCGCCCGCTTCGTGCTGGTCTCCGTCGACGCGCACACCGCCGTCGGCGGGCTGACCGCGGCGCTCACCGAGGCCGGCGTCCCGCCCGACGAGGTGTGGGCCGATCGGCAGCTCGAGGTCTGGTAGACCTCCCGTGCACCCGACGACGAGGAGACCGGCATGGCCAGCAACGGCGAGAACGCGTACGAGGAGCTCAGCAAGGTGCTTGGCCAGTCCGAGGGGACCGGCGAGTGGTTCGTCGTCGACCAGGCCCGGATCGATGCCTTCGCCGAGGTCACCGAGGACCGCCAGTTCATCCACATCGACCCCGCGGCCTGCGCCGAGCTCTCACCCTGGGGTGTGCCGATCGCGCACGGCTTCCTCACCCTGTCGCTGCTGACCGTGCTGTGCAGCTCGCTGCCGCAGAAGCCCGGGACGCTGACCGGGATCCTCATGGGCGTCAACTACGGCTTCGACAAGGTGCGCTTCGTCAACCCGGTCAAGGTCGGCAGCAAGGTGCGGGCGAGCAGCGTGCTGTCGGCGGTGGAGCAGAAGGACCCCAACACCCTGCAGACCACCCGGACGGTGACCGTCGAGATCGAGGGCGAGGCCAAGCCTGCCCTGGTCGCCGAGTGGGTCACCCGGCTCGTCTACGGCTGACCGCTGCCTCCTTGCTTAGCAGACCGTCGCCCTCGCGAGTCCTTCTGAAGCGCGCCTGAGGGCTTGCTGTCCGAATCCACGCGGGTGAGGCAGCCACTCCCCCCGGCCGGCAGTTTCTGCCCAGACCTGGGCCCGAGCCCTTTCGGAACGGCCGTCATGACGAGCTCGCGGCCTACCCGACGGCGTACGCCTGCGAGCACCAGCAACATGACGAGGACGAAGACGCCGTAGAGGTTCTCCCCCACCAGCGTCCCGAGAGAGTCGTGGTGGTGTCCGGCTTTCACTCGGGCGATGTCCGGTGCTCCCGAGGCGAACGCGAGGGTCACCGTGACGACCATGCCCGCCACGATCCAGGACTTCGCCCGGATGGCGCGATCCACCAGGACCAGAAGAGCCGGGGCGATCCACCACAGGTGATGCACCCAACTGATGGGACTGACCGCGCAGGCCCCGAGCCCGACGACGACAAACGCGGCCGGTAAGTCCCCTGTGGTGAGGAGTCGACGGGCGCTGAGGAGCACGCCCGCCACGACGAGGGCGACTATCGGCACCCACACGGCAGGCACGTCCGACGAGTTCGTTAGTCGGGCAAGCAATCCGGCGACTGACTGGTTTGTCGCGCTGTCGTAGGAACCGACGCGATTGGTGTCAAGGACCGTTGACGTCCAGAACTGCCACGACGTCGAGGGCGCGACCAGCGCAGCCCCCAGTGTGACCGCGTCAAACGTGAGCAGCGACGTGCCAGCGGCCCGCCACCTACCGCTGACGAGGTAGAACACGATGAACAGGCCGGGCGTCAGCTTCATCGCGGTCGCGAGTCCCGCTCCAACGCCTGCCCAGCGGCTTCCACGCTCCAGAAGCAACATGTCAGCAACGACAAGCGCGCCGATTTCCAAGTTGATCTGTCCAAACGTAAGGGTGTCCCGAAGTGGCTGAAGCAGCAGCAGCGGAGGAAGCAGGACACCGACTGCGAACCAGCCGCCCCAACCTGCGAAGCACGAAAGGCGGGCCGAGTACGCGCGGACCACAAACGCGGCGGAGGAGACCATCACGAGCACGTTGATGACCGTGACGGTTCCGAGAGGCAGGAGAACCATCGGCAGCATGCACAAGGCGGCGAACGGCGGATACGTGAAGCCGGAGTGGCGCTGGCCCATCCCAAAGCCGTAAAGGTCGCCGTGGAACGCCCAGGACTCGACGGCCCCGCGATACACCCTGAGATCGAAGCTGTTGTGTGGCTTCGCTACGAGCAAGCCAAGGAGTATCGACAGCGTGACCGATGCCGCCACGGCGACAGCCCGCCAGCACCTCGACCTTGGCCCTCCCACGCGGACAAAGATCGCATGTCCACCACCATCGCGGGCGGAGGTCCAACGACAGGCGACCGGAGTAGTCGGCAGGACGGAGCCGAACGGCACTCCTACCTGCCAGCTGGGGCTCCCCCCGGGTACCAGGCAAGCAGGCCGTGGGCGTCCGTGAAGCCATGCCGGTGGTAGAGCGGGACCGACTCCTCGGACGGGCTAAGGACGACGCGGACAAGCTCGTCTTCCCGGGCGGCGGCCAGCAGAGCGGCCACCAGCGAGCCACCCACCCCGTTCGTGCGGTGCGTTGGGCTGACGAACAGGTTGCACAGATACCCCCAGCGCACCGTCGCATCCTGCGCGGTGGGCATCCGCTCGAACAGCTTGAGGTTGACCATTCCCACAGGACGCGGGCCGTCCAGCGCCAGCCACCACCACCGCGAAGGCCCCTCCTGCTCGAACCACCCCGTGAAACGGCGGACGAACTCCGGCGTCGTCTCCTCCGCCTGCCACTGCAGGCGCAGGGTCAGAAACGACGCCACGTCGTCGTGGTGAGCGCGCCTGACGACGACAGGCGGAAGGTCAATCTCGGCCACCCACGCAGGCTATGGCCAGTTCCGCTCGTGCGCCCCCAACAGGCCCTTGGTCAGCTCCAGGTCATCGCCACGTCGTCGAGTCGAGCCCGCTGGAGATCTCGACGGCGGGCTCGAGCACACCTTGTGTACACCGTGTGTCCGGGCACTTTCGCAGCCGTCTTTACTTGTCAGACAGCAACTCTCGGGCTCCGAGCCGTGTCAGCGCAGGGTCACGGCGATCGCAGCGGCGTCATCCATTAACCCCTCCCTGGCGGCCGCGGCGAGCAGCCGGTTGCACAGCAGCCCCGGGTGGTCGGTCCCAGCCAGCAGCTTCTGCGCCGTGCACCGCAGCAGCTCCAGCCGCTCGTCGAGGTCGGTACCGCGCCGCTCGACCAGCCCGTCGGTGAACATCAGCACCGTGCTGCCCCGGGGGAGCACCTCGGTCGCTGACGTCCGGGGGACCCCGATCTGGACCCCGATCATCGTCGACCCACCGGCGGTCAGGAACCTGGGCGGCTCGCCAGGCGCCAGCAGCAGCGGGGGCGGGTGGCCGGCGTTGGACCAGGTCAGCTCGCCGCTGCCGCCCGGCCGCCGTGCCAGCTGGGCGTAGACCACCGTCGCGAGGTCGGCCATCGAGAAGGACAGGACCAGCCGGTCCAGCCTGTCCAGCACGACCCCAGGGGCGTCGCCGTCGGCAGCACAGGTCCGCAGCACCGACCGCAGCTGCCCCATGGCCGCGGCCGCCGCGATGTCGTGGCCCATCACGTCGCCGATCACGATCCCAAGCGCCCCGTCGGGCAGCCCGAAGGCGTCGTACCAGTCGCCACCGACCTTCGCCGAGCTGCTCGAGGGGCTGTACGCCGCACCGAGCTGCAGGCCCGGCGGGTCCAACAGCTGCGGGAGCAGAGAGCGCTGCAGCCCCTCCGCGACGGCCCGCTGTTCGGTGTACTGCGCGGTGTTGTCGACGATCAGTCCCGCCCGACGGCCGATGTCGAGCGCCAGCGTCACCTCGTCGTCGGTGTACGGCGTCGCGTCGGGGCCGCACCGCAGCAGGCTCAGCGCCCCGAAGACGCGTCCCCGCGCGGCTAGGGGGACGACCAGGGCGTGGCGCGTGTCGATGGTGACGTAGCTGGCGAGCTGCCGGGCGTCGACGGCGACGCCGGTGAGGTAGCCGGGGTCCACGGTGAGCCGCTGGAACGCGTCGCCCGCCAGCACCTTGTAGACCGCCGTCGCGGGGTTGTGCCGGCGCGGGAGCCGCTCGTCGGCTACTCGCAGCGCCTGTGCCCGGCGAGGGTCCGACCCGGTGATGACGACCGCCCGGACGCCCCGGACGTCGTCCTCATCGCGCACGTCCAGCGACACCAGGTCGGCCAGGGTGGGGACCATCAGCTCGGCCAGGCGGGTCAGTGCGACGTCGACGTCCAGGGTCTCGGTCAGGGCGGAGCCGACCTCGTTCAGCATGCTCAGCCGCTGGACAGCGCGGTCGCGCTCGCGCTCGGTGGACCGGCGCAGCCGCAGGTCCCCGACGTACAGCGACAGGCCCTGCGGGCCGGGGTAGGCGCGAACCTCGAGGTCGTCGCCACCCGGGCCGAACGGCCCCTCGAACCGCACCGGCTCACCGGTGCGGGCGGCCTCGCGGTAGCGCATCTCGACGGCCGAGCCGACCAACTGCGGGAAGACCTCCCAGAAGACCTTGCCGACGATCTCGTCGCGCGACCGTCCGGTGAGGCGCACCGCCGCGGAGTTGACCCAGCTGACCGTCCAGTCCGGAGCGAGCTGCAGGAACCCGTCCGCCATGAGGTCCAGGCTCCGCAGCGCCCGGTCGCCGGCA
>JAYTHS010000365.1:0-1118 GCA_043732345.1 Frankiales bacterium
CGTGAAGGCGGTGCTGGAGGACGAACGCGCCGACCGCACGGCCCGCGGTCTGCGCTACGTGGGCGCGTGGAACTCCGCCTTTCTCGCCTCGGAGGACCTCGGCGAGGCCGTGACCGCCGTGCTCGCAGGCCGCAAACCGTCGTTCCGCGGCTGCTGAACCAACCGACGGGCGGGCCCGGTCGCCGACCGGCCCGGTGCGCGGTGGCCGGGCGGCCGGGCGACCGGGCGCGCCATGTCCACCGGGCCCTGCTGTCCGGGGGAGGGCCCCGGGGACCCATGTCGGCACGAAAACTGTCGACCGCGGCCTACCGCAGTTGACCGCAAGCCATCCAGGGTGCATGCTTGCAGCCACCAACTAGTTGGGTGCGGCAAGCACTGATAACAAAGAACGGGTAAAGGAGCTCCAGTGACCCTCGGCTCCACCCACGTCTCCGAGGCCGCGCCGGCCAGCGACGAGGCAGTCGACCGGGTCGTGTCCGAGCAGCTCGGCGACGAGCTCGTCCGCCTGCTCAAGGTCATGGAGCGCACCGCCGCCCACGTCACGGCCCGTCGGGGTGACGGCGTCGACAAGGCCGCGTTCAGCGTGCTCCACCGGCTCGTCCACGACGGCCCGCAGCGCTCGAGTGCCTTGGCCGAGTCAATGCTCGCGGACCCGTCAACGATAAGCCGCCACGTCGCGCAGCTCGTCGGGCTCGGCTTCGTCCGACGCCAGGCCGATCCGGACGACGGCCGGGCCACCGTCCTCGCCGCCACCCCCAGCGGAACCGAGTGCGCGCACGTCAGCCGCCGACGTCGAAACGATGCGATGGCCACCGTCGTCGCCGACTGGTCCGCGCAGGACCGGTCGACGCTCACCACCCTGCTCGCGAGGTTCACCAACGATCTCGAGCACCACCGCCCCCAGCTGCTGGCCGCCCGCGAGCAGGACCTGGGCACCGAAGGAGAGCAATGAGCACCACCGCAGACACCGCGGGGTCCGTGACCCCGTCCAGTCGCGAGAAGGTGAAGCACGGGGGCGCCAACGCCGACGGCACCTTTACCCACAAGCAGATCCTGACCATCCTCGCCGGCCTGATGATGGGCATGTTCCTGGCCGCGCTGGACCAGACCATCGTCTC
>JAYTHS010000366.1:0-31281 GCA_043732345.1 Frankiales bacterium
TGGGCTCCCGTACCAGGACGCCGGCGTCCCAGTCACCCAAAGGGTCGCTGACCTGCTCGCCCGGATGACTTTGGCCGAGAAGGTCGGCCAGATGACGCAGACCGAGCGCGGCAAGGTGAACGTCGACGCGACCCTGATCACGACCTGGAATCTGGGCAGCATCCTGTCCGGTGGGGGATCCACGCCAACCGAGAACACGCCCACGGCCTGGGCCGACATGGTCGACCGCTTCCAGAAGGCTGCATTGGCAACCCGACTGCACATCCCGTTGCTGTACGGCATCGATGCGGTGCACGGGGACGGCAACATGTACGGGGCTACCGTCTTCCCGCACAACATCGGCCTGGGCGCCACTCGCGACCCTGCTCTGGTCCAAGAGATCGGGCACATCACGGCCTCGGAGACTCGCGCCAGCGGACCTCAGTGGAGCTTCTCGCCGTGCATCTGCGCTCCACAGGACGACCGGTGGGGACGCACCTACGAGGGCTTCGGCGAGGACCCGAAGCTGGTCATCCAGATGGAGACTGCCATCGACGGGCTCCAGGGACCGCCCGGACATCTGGCTGATCGCGACCGTGTGCTGGCCACCGCCAAGCACTTCGCCGGCGACGGCGACACGACGTACGGCACCTCCAAGGGCGACTACAAGATCGACCAGGGCATCACGATCACTAACCACCAGGACTTCTGGCGCACGTCCCTGCAGCAGTATCTGCCGGCCGTCCAGAAACATGACGTCGGCACCGTCATGCCGTCATACTCCAGCGTCGACTGGACCGAGGACGGCGTGGGCAACCCGACCAAGATGCACGCCAGCAAGGAGCTGCTCACCGACGTCCTCAAGGGGTCGATGAACTTCGGCGGCTTCGTGATCAGTGACTGGGAGGGCATTCACCAGATACCCGGTGACTGGCCGACCCAGGTTCGTACCGGGGTCAACGCCGGGATCGACATGATGATGGAGCCCAACGCCTACCTGAGCTTCGAGACGACGCTAACCGCAGAGGTCAACGCGGGAAGGGTCTCAATGAGCCGCATCAACGACGCGGTCAGTCGGATCCTGAGCAAGAAGTTCGAGCTAGGGCTGTTCGAGCACCCCTATACCGACCGCACCAACCTGCCTGCCATCGGCAGCCCCGCGCACCGAGCCGTCGCCCGCAAGGCCGTCGCAAAGTCGCAGGTGCTGCTCAAGAACGCCCGGCAGGCACTGCCGATCAAGCCCGGGGGTCGCATCTACGTCGCCGGCAGCAACGCCGACAGCATCGGTAACCAGGCCGGCGGTTGGACACTGACCTGGCAGGGCGGTTCCACCACCAACATCCCGGGCACCACCATCCTGGGCGGTATCCGCAAGGCCGCCGGAGCCGCGAGGGTGACCTACAGCCCCGATGCCACCGCACCCATTCACAAGGGCGACGTCGGCATCATCATCGTCGGGGAGACCCCGTACTCCGAGGGATTCGGCGACGTCGGCGGCCCTCAATGGGCCTATGACCCCGCCGATGGTGGGACACCACGGCCGGTCAAGGACATGCAGCTCTCAGCAGCAGACAAGGCTGCTGTGGATGCAGTCTGTTCGGTTGCCATCATGTGCGTAACGGTCGTTGTCTCAGGTCGGCCACTGATCCTTGATCCCAAGCAGCTGTCCGAGAGCGACGCGCTCGTCGCGGCCTGGCTGCCCGGCAGTGAGGGCGCCGGGGTGGCCGACACCCTCTTCGGGACAGTTCCCTACAGCGGCAAGCTCCCCGTGACCTGGCCGCGCACGCTCGCACAAGAACCGATCAACATCGGCGACGCCCACTATGACCCGCTCTACCCCTACGGGTTCGGCCTCACTACGAAATAACTCTCCACCGATCGTGCACTCCAGGGCCTCCAGGGCCTCCAGGGCCTCCAGGGCCACCAAATCGGGCACCGTGGGGCCAAGGTGCCGCTGCCGCGGCCGGCAACGCCGGGTCCGGCCAGGTCGAGGCGAGCAGAGCCTCGACCTGGCCGGACCGCCCGTGTGACGCCACCCTTGCCACCGTCGTCGCGCAGGTGCAGCACCAGCCAGTCGCGCCCAGGAGGCGATCGCCAACGGCAAGCTGACGGCGGCCGATGACTCAGCAGGACCGGCGACGCCGCTGGCCGTGGCCGTCACGCGGCTGGGCACGACGACCGCCACCCAGAAGCGCCTCATCAACATGACCGACTTTGGGCGAACGGCTGGCGGAACCCTGACCATCAAGAACCTGAAGACCGGCAAGACGTACGTCGACGGGCTCGCCACCGGTCAAGTCTAGGCAGCGTGTTCGTCGCTAGCGACATGCGATGGACCTACAGGCCGTAGCAGCAGCCCCTGTCGGCGAAGCAGCAGGGCTGGGGACGCAGGCGCGTACCAAGCCCCGGACGTGGGCGTTGAGGCAGTCGACCGAGGCGCACACGGCCCTGACCCAACAACTCCCACCTCACCGCCGAGATCCACGAGCGCATTCTCGCCGCGCCCGCATAACCCTGTGCCCTGACAAGGCCCGACCGCCGAGTTGTGGGCCCACCGGTGGTCCCTCGCCATCGCGGCTGTCATCCCAGAACCCGCCCAATAGATCGGCAACCAGAGTCGGAGGCTCTGAACCGTCCCCGGATCCATCGCTCGACTCGCGGGGGCGTGGCGCACTTGACCGCCGTCTACCTGCCCGGGCCGCTGCCCGTCCCCCTAACGGGCACGCCGCGAGGGATGCAACCGGGTCGCCGGCCTCGGTCTGCTTGTCCTCGGTGTCACCGGGCTCGCGCTTCCACTCCTGATCGAACGAGCCGCCACGCTGCCGCGTCGGGTCTTGTTGTGGACGACCGTGCCCAAAGGGGGGTGGGAGGCGCGACCGTCACCACCGTGGCGTCCGGTCGCCTCACCGAGCGTGGGAGCAGGGGGCGAGGCTCATGGCGTGGGTGGTGAAGCGGCAGATGAAGGCCGGGACCCGATACCTCGCCGGCTACCACGACCCCACCGGCACCCAACGCTCCGCGGGAACGTTCCGGACCCGCATCGAGGCCGCCCGGGCCGGCGCCGCCGCCGAACGCAAAGTCACCGACGGCTCCTGGCTCGACCCCGCCGCCGGGAAGACCCTTTTCACCGACTACGTCCAGGACAACTGGTGGCCCAACCTCCACCACCTCGAGCTCACCACAAAAGCCGCGTACCGCAGCAACCTCGACGCCCACTTCCTCCCGTACTTCGGGACCTACCCCATGCAGACCATCACCCCGAGCCTGGTCCAGGGCTGGGTCAGCAAGGCCGTCCAAGACGGCCTGTCCCCACGCTCCATCCGCAGGCACCACACGCTGCTGCACAGCATCTTCAAAGCAGCCGTCCTGGACCGCATCATCGCCTACAACCCCAGCGATGGCACCGGCCTGCCCAAAGTCATCAGCACCCGACGAGCGACCATCACCCCCGCCCAGTTCGATGCGCTCCTGGCCGCGATCCCTCGCCAGCACCGGGCGCTGCTGCAGGTCGCGATCGAGACCGGGATGCGCTGGGGTGAACTCGCCGCCCTGCGACCCCGCCACCTCAACCTCACCCGAGCGACCGTCCTGGTCGCCGAGACGATCGTGGAGATCAGCAAGAAGGACTCCCCCACCGGGCAGCGCTACACCCTCAAGCCTTCCCCCAAGAATGATCAGCACCGCACCCTGGCGATCACCCCCGAACTGGCCAGCGTCCTCGCGCACCGCATCGCGACACTCGGCCTGCAGCCCGATGATCTGCTGTTCCCCTCCACAGCCCGAGACACCCAGCAACCCACCAGCCGCAACACCTTCCGCACCCGCACCTGGCGACCCGCCCTCCAAGCCGCCGGGCTCCCCCTCACCCTCCGGATGTACGACCTACGGCACGCCCACGCCTCCTGGCTCCTCGCAGGAGGCGCCGACCTCAAAACCGTCATGGACCGACTCGGGCACTCCCAACTCGCCACCACCCAGCGCTACCTCCACACCCTGGACACCACCAACGACACCGCCCTGACCGCATTCCTGGCCACCCGCGACCGCGACCGGCAACCCCAGGACCCACCCCAGCCCGCAAGCGGACGTCCCAGCAGCGCCCTGAACGAGTCAGCGCCCACGCCCGAACCGCCAGCAGGCCCCTCGCTCAGCCTGTCACCACCCCACCAGACAGCCCCGCCATCTGCCCTGCCCCACGACCACGGCCAGCCCCTCGACCAAGGCCGCAGGAGACGAGCGCGCGCCGATGGCCGCGCCGCCCGGACCACGCTCCTTCACTCTGTCGCCCCCGACGAAGCGCCGCGTACCCGCACAGCCGTCACCACGGCTGGCGCAACAGATCAGAGCACATACCCCCGCCTGCGGCGGCTCCTGCTGCCGCAGGCGCAAACTGCCCGCGGACCCCTCGGGCGACAACCCAGAGGTCACGGAGTCCACCGACGTCCAGGATCGTCCGTCATCGTCCACACCGGCCGGCCCCGTCGGCCCAATGTAGGAATGATTCTGCCTACATTTTGCCCACGGAATCGCAAGGGCCATGATCAACAACTTCATGATCATGGCCCTGACCTGTGGTTGTGCGTTTCCTGATCTGTAGCGGGGGCAGGATTTGAACCTGCGACCTCTGGGTTATGAGCGCCGCATGTGTGGACGTCGACGGACTGTCGCGGACCGGGATGGACGTCGATTCCGCGTCTGACATGCGCTCGCGTCCACCGGGGTTCGCCGGCGTCCACCGTCGTCTGACCGATCTTGTTGACGGATCGTTGACCAGAAGGTTGTGGCTGCTGCGCCGGTGTGTCGGGACGGCACAAGCAAATGACCTAAGGGAGAGATCAGCTGGTCCTTGCGGTACGGAGTAGCGCTGAGCCCCAGTCACCGGCGGCCGGCGGCCGGCGGCATGGTCATAGCGAGCGTGGACACGGCTGCTGGGACGTGATGACAGTCAAGCGAAAAACCCTCCGGACACGCCGGGGCGGTTCAGGCCTAGCGGCTGAGAAGCCTGAGCGTTCCGGATTGGACGAACCTGATGGCGCACAACACCAGGGACTGGATGAACAACTCCTTGAACGTCTCCGCGTGCCGGGCCCGGAACCGGCTGATCGCCACGAAGTCCGGGGCCTGCTGCGCAGTCAAGAACCCGAACGCGATGTCGTCGTGGCAGCGCCGCTCAAGCGCCCGCGACGACGTGATCCCATGGGAGTAGCCGTAGATCAGAATCTTCACCATCAGCCGCGGGTCGTAGGGCGGACCACCACGGACATCGGTGTAGTCGTCGTAGATCGGGCTCAGGTCCAGGCCGTCCTCGACCAGGTCATTGACCCAACGGGCCGGATGACCAGCAGCCAGCCAGTCCCGGATGTCAGGCGCCAGCAACATCGGCTGGTCCTGGTCATAGGTGCGGAACGTTCTCTCCACCGGCCGTTTCGGCCGCCTCGGGCCCACCGAAGCCTCATCGACGTCCACCAGCACCAAATGTTCAGCGACCCACTACTCCGACATGCCACATTCTCCCGCAACCCCACGCCATCACGGGTTACCGACACGGGGTCCTAGGCCGACGAGGGTGTCGACACCGCGCCGTGACCGTCCTCGCGCAAGGAGGCGATGCCGACCGACTCGGGGATCCGGTCCCGGATTCGTGACGGGCCGCTTAGCCGGGTGGCCAGGGGAGCGTCTGCGACAGGTCCGGTGGCGCGCAAGAGCCGACGTTTGAGGTGCGCAGCCTAAGTCGCACCAGCGACTCCGCGAGGACGGCACCCGCGGCGACCGGGTCGACGACCGGCACCCCGACGGTGCGGGAGACCAGCCCGTCGAGGCCGGCGAGGCCGCCGCATCCGAGCACCACGACCTCCGCGCCATCCTGCTCGACCGCGGCCCGTGCCGCGTCCGCCACTGCCGCAGTCGAGCCGTGCTCATCGAGCTCCCGCGTCGTGCGGCCCACCGCGCGGACTGAAGCGCAGCGCAGATGCAGGCCGGCCAGCAGCAGCCGGTCTTGTACCTGCGCCACCGAGCGCGGCAGCGTCGTCACCACCGAGAACGTCCGACCGAGCAGCATCGCCGTGTGCACGGCCGCCTCGGCGATGTCGACGACCGGCACGTCAAGCAGCTCTTGCAGTCCCTCCCGGCCGCGCTCGCCGAAGCCGCCGAGCACGACCGCGTCGAAGGGCTCGCGGTAGCGGACCACCGCGTCCATGACACCGACCGCAGCCAGCAGGCTCTGCACGTTGCTGTCGACCCCGGCCGACCCTCGGGTTGGGGTGAGGCCCTCCACCTGCGTTCCCCTGCCCACGACGGCCTGGGCGGCCACGACCATCGCGTCGGTGGCGACGACGGTCGTGTTCACGTTGACCAGGAGGATTCTCACGCCGAGACCAGGCGCCCGCGCGGCCGGTCCGGTCGGCACTGCACACCGCGCAGCCAGGTGCTGCGTACCGCACCCCGCAGCACGGTCCCGTCGTACGGCGTGCCGGGCTGGCGGTGCGCGACCGGTCCGACAACGACGCGCTCGTCGGGTGCGACGACGCAGAAATCGGCGTCGGCGCCGACCTCGATGACCCCCTTGCGGGTCAGGCCGGCGAGTCGTGCCGGGGCCTGCGCCGCCCAGCGGGCCACGTCCGCCAGGCCGTGGCCGCGGGCCCGGGCCGCGGTCCACAGGACAGGCAGACGCAGCTGGAGCGAGGACACCCCAGGAAGGTCGATGGAGAAGTCGCCGGTGGCCTTTCCCCCTATTGCGCAGGGAGAGTGGTCGGAGACGATCACACCGAGCACCCCCTCTGCAACGCCGGCCCAGAGGGCGTCCGCGGCACCGCGCACAGCCGGTAGGGCCTTCACCAAGGTCGCACCGTCGGGCAACCGTGCGGGGTCCAGTGCGAGGTAGTGCGGGCAGGTCTCAGCGGTGACGGGCAGGCCCTCCGCCCGCGCGGCCCGCAGCAGGTCGACGGCCTCGCCGGTCGAGACGTGGACCACGTGCGCACGGCCCCCGGTTGCGCGCACCGCGTCGATGACCGACGCGACCGCGCGGGCCTCGACGGCGGCGGGCCGGGACGCGAGGAAGTCGGCGTAGCGGCGGGAGGGGGCGAGGGGGAGGGCGAGGCTCTCGTCCTCGGCGTGCACGAGCAACGGCAGGCCGGTGGACAGCAGGCGGCGCAAGGCCGCCCGAAGGTCGGCGTCGTCGAGCGGCGGGAACCCGTCGCAGCCGCTGGGTGACAGGAACGCCTTGAAGCCGAGCACACCGGACGGCACCAGCTCCGCAAGGCCCGCCAGGCCGGGCACGGCGCCGGCCCACAGTCCCAGATCCGTCTCGAAGGGGACCTGGAGGGCGCGCCGCTTGGCCTGCAGCGCGGGGAGGTCGATGGTGACCGGCTGGCCGTCGAGGGGCATGTCGACGAGCGTGGTCGTGCCACCCAGCACGGCGGCCCGGGTGGCGGTCCCGACCCCCTCCCACCCGGTGCGGCCGGGGAACTGCAGGTGCACGTGGGTGTCGACCAGCCCGGGCAGCAGCGCCTCATCGTCCGCCAGGCGTACGACCCGGCGCGCCCGGGGCCGGCCACTCCCGACGTAGGCGATCCGTCCGTCGACGACGCCGACCGCGGCCGGGCCCTCACCGACCGGGGTCACCACCCGGTCACCGACCAGGAGCAGGTCCAGGTCGGTCACAGGCCCAGCATTGCGGCCAGCCCCGGGTCGGTGGCCCGCAGTTCCGGAGCGCTGCCGTAGGGCCGGCCTGGGCCCTCCACGCCCTCCTCTGCGGCGTGACCGTCGGGGAGGGCGTCGAGCCACCGGACCACCGCGTCCGCGTGGGCGGTGGCGCTCACCGGACCGACGAGGCGGAGCCTGGCCAGGCCGCCGTCGGGATGGGCGTCCAGGCGCACATGAGTCGCCTCGGACCCCTTGACGACGAAGCGGTTCCGGGTGTCGGGCAGCAGCCGTACGCGAGGCAGCAGCGGCTGCCAGCGCGGGTCGTCCGCCTGTGGGTCGCCGGGGCAGTTGGCGGTCCAGACGTCACAGGCGGCGGAGGCGTTGTGCACGAAGCAGGTGGTGTCGAGCTCAAGCAGGCGGGGTGATCCGGCCAGACCCAGGCGCACAACGACGGTGTCGTGACCCACGCCGCGTCGTCGGCTGGCCTCCCACCCCTCGCCCATGGTCCGTGGCCGGTCGGGCAGCAGCAGCGCCGAGGCGGGCGAGTAGTGCTCGTCCGTGCAGGAGACGACCCGGCTACCGAGCTCGCAGGAGGCGAGATCCGGGGTGATGCCCATCAGCGGGCGAGGGTCCAGCACGGGGATCCCCCACACGCGGAGCCGGCCGACTCCACCGTCAGGGGTGACCCACAGCCGCAGGTGGGTCCAGCGTCGGCTGTCGTCAACGGGCAGGTGGTTGTGGCTGTCGGCCTGCAGCGGGGTGTCCGGGAGGAGCACCTGCCAGCCGGAGAGCTCCTCGGCCGTCGGGTCCCCGGGGACAGCGCAGCCCTCGATGCGGCAGGACACCGGCGCGTTGCGCGTGAAGGAGCTGGTGTCGACGTCGACGCCGGTGACCACTCCCGGCAGGCCGAACCGGACCACGACCCAGTCCTCGCCGGGCCCGCGTCGGCGCCGGGTCTCCCAGCCGTCGACGACCTCACCGTTGTGGTCGTACGTGCCTGGGACGAAGGCGACCGGGCCGGGGCGCAGCAGCGCCTCCTTGGGCCCGAACGATGCGTCACTGGCCGCGAGCACGGAACCGCCGAGATGGCGAGCGACGAGGTCCACCGTCAACGCGCGGGGGTGCGCCCGAAGCGGCCGGACAACTCGCTGGTGAGGGTCGGCCACACGACCGGGTCGTGCCCGGGGACCAGCGGATAGCCCTTCTCGGCCGCGATCGCCTTGAGTCGGCGGACCTGCTCGACGCACTCCTCGGGGGTGGCGTCCACCCGGCCGCCGATCGACACGTCCTGCTCGATGTTCTCGGTGAGGTCCGCCGCGTCGAAGGCGAACACGAAGCCTCCACCGCCGACGCTGTCGTCGAGGTCCACGACGAAGCTCTGGTGCCCGGGGGTGTGCCCGGCGGTGAGGACCGCGGTCACGCCCGGCGCGATCTGCGCCTCGCCGTCGGCGAGGCGCCAGTCGTGCTTCGGATCGTCGAAGTCGATGCGGTAGATCGCGTGCTTCTCGGCCACTGGCGTGAGGCCGTACTCGAGCTCGCGACGCTGGCAGTGCACGGGCTTGCCGGTGAAGTGCCGTAAGCCGCCGGCATGGTCCAGGTGCAGGTGGCTGAGACCGACGGCGTGCACCTCCGACATCTCGATGCCGGCGTGTGCAAGGGCCTCCTCCAGCGGCTCACCGGGGCCGGGCAGGATCGCGCGGTGGATCGGGTCGCCGTAGAAGCGCCGGCGCAGCGCCTCGTCACGCATCAGCGCGGTGTTGAAGCCGGTGTCCAGCAGCAGCCAGCCGCCGTCGACGTGCAGCAGGATGCCCGGGACGGGCTCCCGCATCCTCAGGTCGGCCGGTGCGCCCTCGACGGACACGCCCTTCGGCAGGTCCTCCCAGCCCAGCGTGAGCAGGACGATCTCGCGCACGCCGGAGCGGGCCATGGTTCTCCTCGATGGTCGGGCAGGAGGGGCGGCCGTAGCCCCCCCTCCTGCCGGGTCAGATCGACAGCTCGGCGATGTGCAGGCTGAACGGCGCCGCGATGTCGTGCGCCTGCTCGACGCCCTTGAGCCAGGTCTGCGTCACCATGAAGTCCTTGCGGTAGGCGATGTTCGTCCAGCAGCCGGTCGACGTCGCGAGGTCACCGATCTTGGAGTAAAGGCTCGCGTTGCCCGTCTCCAGCGCCGGCTGCAGCAGTGGCGTCAGCGTCGGGTCGGAGCAGCCCAGGTAGTTCAGGCCGCCGTCCGACGCGTAGAGGATGTGGGCTGCGGTGTACGGGTCCCCGGCGTCGGGCCAGAAGCTGCTGAAGAGCACGCTCGGCGCACCCTTCTGGTTGCCGATCCAGCCGAACACCTGCGAGGTCGTGTAGCCCTGGACGGTGGGCGTGATCCCCAGGGTTTGCAGCTTGGCCCCCACGAGGTTCGCGAGCTGCTGGTCGTCGGGCTGGCTGGTGTCGTAGCCCAGCACGATCTTCTTGTCGGTGGCCTTGGCCGCAAGGTCCTTGAGCGCCGTGGTGTCGACGGTGATCGGCTGCTTGTCCGGCGTACCGGGCGGGAGCAGGGCCTCGGGGTAGTTGCCGACCGCCTGGGTGCTTCGGCCCGCGAAGACCTCCTTGCGCAGCGTCTCGATGTCCAGCGCCGCCTGGAAAGCCTTGCGTGCGGCCAGGTCCTTCAGGAAGCCGGTGTTGGGGTTCACGTAGACCTGCTCGGTCAGGAAGGACGGCAGCGAGTGCGTCGCCACCTCCTTGTTGCCGAGGTAGGCCTTGACGGCCGGGGCGTTGAGGTCGTGCAGGATCCCGGCCAGCTGGCCCTTGTTGAGCAGCAGCTGCTGCGTCGACAGGTCGGAGATGACGGGCAGCTCGACGCTCTGGAAGTAGACCTTCGGACCCCACCAGCCGGGGTAGGCCTTCATCTCGTACGCCTGCCCGACGGCCGCCTTGGTGAGCATGTACGGCCCGGTGCCGGCGTCGTGGGTCTGCAGGTAGGTCGCCGCGTTGTCCTTGCCGGCCTGTGCCTTGAGGATCGTGGGGCTCATCATCTTCGGCCCGTACGGCGAGGCGAGGTAGGCCAGGAAGGCGGAGTTCGGTGTCTTGAGCGTGATGACTGCCTTCGTCGGCGAGGGCGTCGCCACCGAGGCAACGCCGCTGACCATATACGCCGGACCCTGGTTCACTGCGAGGCGGCGGTCGAAGGACGGCTTGATGTCGGTCGAGGTGAACGGCGTCCCGTCGTGGAAGGTCACTCCTGTCCGCAGGGTCAGCGTGAAGACCTTGTTGTCCGGCGACGCCGACCAGGCGGTGGCGAGCCCGGGGGCCAGCTCCGGCTTGTCCGCCCCGAGCTTGTAGGACAGCAGGCCCTCGTAGAGGTTCTGCGTGAGCACCAGGCCCTGGCCGGCGTAATAGATGTCGGGGTCCGGCGGCTGCCCCGGGTCCTGCAGGAACGACAGCCGCAGCACATGGTCGGTCGGTGCCTTGCTCGTCACCTGAGACTTGGCCGCGGAGCCCCCGCAGGCGCTGGCGGCCAGCAGGACGACGGTGGGGACGGCGAAGGTGCGGAGCAGGCGGCTCATGCGCCCACCCCCTGCAGGACACGGGTCGACCCGAGGCCGGCGAAGGCCCCGGCGACCTCGGCCGTCGTGCGCCGCGCGCCGCTCTGCAGGTACTCCATCGCGTTGAGGGCCGCCTCGTGGGCGGCCAGCGAGGAGCCGCCGACGCAGTCCTCGACGATGCGGACGTAGTAGTCGCGCTGGTGGGCATCGGCGAACGTGAGGTGCACGCACACGTCGGTCAGGCCTCCGATCAGGATGAGGGTCTGGACACCGAGGCCGCGCAGGACGATCTCGAACTCGGTGCCGATGAAGCCGGAGTACCGGCGCTTGACGAGGTGGAACTCGCGGTCGTCCGCGGTGGGGTCGGGAACCAGGGTCGGCCACAGGTCAGTGCCCGGTGCCCCCGCGACGCAGTGCCTGCCCTCGGCACCGTCGAGCTCGCACCCGAAGTCGATCCCGCTGGGGCGGTGGACCTCCTGGAAGAACACGATGGGCAGGCCTGCCTCGCGCGCTGCCGTGACGAGCTGCTCGGCGCGCTCGACCCGGCCGTCGAGGCCCTCCATGTGAGTGATGCCGACGAGCTCGGCGGGCATCGCGGCCGCCTGTTGGATGTCGACGACGACCAGTGCCGCCTTGCCGACGATCATGGGCTGCTTCACGGTTCTCCTTGCCTCGAGGACATGGTGCGGTGGGTGACAGCGGCGCCATTGCCGGCCGAGCGGGGGTCGGCGTAGTCGGGTGAGGTGAGGCCGATCCTGCGCATCGCCATCCCCGTCATCGCCTCGCGGACGGCACGGTGGGCAAGCAGGGCGGTGATACCGGCGTTCCCGTCGTACGGCGGGCTGACCTCGACGACATCCATGCCGACGATGCCGACCTCGGCCGACAGCCGCCGTACCGCGCGAAGGACGTCGGCGCTGGTCAGCCCGCCCGGCTCGGGTGTGCCGGTGCCGGGGGCGTACGCCGGGTCGCAGACGCCGACGTCGACGTCGAGGGAGATGTAGAGGAAGTCCGCGGAGTCGAGGGCCTCGTCGACCACGCGTTCCAGGACGGTGTCGAAGCCGTCGCGACGGATCTCGGCCATGAAGTGGGTCCGGAGCTGGTGGGTATCCATCCAGTCCAGGACGTGCTTGTCTGGCCAGTAGCCGCGCAGCCCGACCTGGACGAAGTTCTTGCCCGGGACGGCGCCGCTCTCGATGAGCTTGCGCATCGGTGTCCCGTGGCTCGCCAGCGACCCCGGGGAGTCCGGGGCGGTGTCGGCGTGCGCGTCGAAGTGGACGATGCCGACCTTGCCGTACCCGTAGTGGTCGGCGACGGCAGTCGCCGTCGGCCAGGTGATCGCGTGGTCACCCCCCAGGATCAGGGGGACGGCACCGGTCCCGACGATGCCGCCGATGAAGTCCTTGATGAGGTCGAAGGTGCCGAGGGTGTTGCCGACGAGAACCTCGGCGTCCCCGTAGTCACAGGCCCGCAGGTGCTCCAGGGGGTCCACGCGGACGTCGAGGTGCGGGAGGGACTCGCCGTAGCCAGCGATGTAGTCGGCCGAGCGGATTGCCAGCGGGCCGAGGTGGGTGCCGGAGCGGCCGCTCACGGTGCCGTCCCACGGGACCCCGCACACCGCGACGTCCATCTGGCCGGCGACGAGGTCCTCAGGCGTCAGGCACACGGGGAGCTTCATGAAGGTCTGGATGCCGGCGAAGCCGCGCTCGCCGTCGGGGCGGTTCACGTCCATCGGGCCAGGGACGCGGTCCGGCAGCGGGAAGTGCGGGAACTCGCTCATGGGCTCAGGCCTCGATCCGGGGGTCTGCTGCGGCCTGGAGCAGGTCCACGACGGTGTTGATGACGACGTAGGCGACACCGAGCAGCAGCATCACGCCCGCGATAGCGGGGAAGTCGTCGACCGGGATGCTCTGGGCGGTGTACTGGCCGAGCCCCGGCCACGCGAAGATAAGCTCGACCACGAGGACGCCCGCGAACATCAGTCCCACCTGGAGCCCGGTCATGGACAGCGCCGGACCCAGCGAGTTGCGCAGTACGTGCCGGCGCATCACCTGCGGCTCGCGCAGCCCCTTGGCACGTGCGGTGCGGGTGTAGTCGGTACGCAGGGTCGACACCAGGCTGGAGCGCAGCACCCGGCCGATCGACACCGCGGGGCCGATGGCGATGGCGATCCCGGGCAGCAGCAGGTGCTCCAGGGCGTTGCCGAGGACGTCGGGCCGGGCGTGCAGGACCGCGTCGACGGTGAGCAGGCCGGTCGGACCGGTAGGGGCGTCGAGCACGTCGGTGCGTCCGGTCGCGGGCAGCCAACCGAGCTGCTTGTAAAACACGATGATGCCGCCGATGGCCAGCAGGAACGCAGGTGCGGACGACCCCACCAGCAGCAGCAGCCGGAACAGCCCCGCCCCCGGCCAGCTCAGGGTCGTGGCGATGGCGAGCAGCACGGCCAGCACCAGCGCCAGGACCAGGCTGAACAGGGTCAGCTCCACCGTTGCCGGCAGGAACGTGCCGAGGTCAGTGCTGACCGGGCGACGCGTGCGGTAGGACGTACCGAGGTCTCCGTGGAGCAGGTTGCCGACGTAGCGGGCGTACTGCTGGCTGAGCGTGTCGTCGAGCCCCAGCTTCTTGCGGGTCTCGAGGACCAGCTCGCGGGAGGCTCCCGGTCCGAGCGAGGTCTTCACCGGGTCGGAGGTGGAGCTCTGCTGCAGGGCGAACAGCACGGCGGTGAGTGCGAGCAGGATCACGACGACGGCGGCGAGGCGCTTGGCGATGAGCACGGGCATGGCTGGTTCTCCCTCCTAACGGTCGGACATGAGGTTGCGGACGCCGTCACCGGCGATGTTGGCGACGAGCGAGAGCAGGCCGACCACGACACCGGGCATGACCGGGATCCAGTAGTCCTGCAACAGGTAGCTGAGGTTCCGGGCGGAGTCGGCGCCCAGCTCGGGGGCAGGGGCGGACTGTCCGAGCCCGAGGAACGACAGGCCGGCCAGAGTGAGCACGAGCGTCCCGAGGTCCAGGCTGGCCGTGACAACGGCGGCGGGGACGGCCCCGGGGAGCAGGTGTCGGAAGGCGAGGCGCAGCGGACCCGCGCCCGCCAGCCGGGCGGCCTCGACGTGCGGCCGGGCCGCGAGGGTGCGCACCTCGCCCCGGACGATGCGGGCGTAGAACGGCCACCACACGACGGACAGCGCGAGCAGGGTGTAGGTCAGGCCCGGGCCCAGCGAGGAGACGACGGCGATAGCGACGACCGGCGCCGGGAGCGCGAGGAAGCCGTCGGTGACGCGCATCAGCAGGTTGTCGAGCCAGCCACCGCGGGCACCGGCGGCGAGGCCGACGAGCCCGCCCACGACCAGGCCCAGCGCGACGACGGCCAGGGCCGACAGCCAGCTCGAGCGCAGGCCGTAGAGCACCCGGCTGAGGATGTCGCGCCCCACGCTGTCGGAGCCGAGCAGGAACCCCTCCGTGCCCGGTGGGGACTCGGGCGTCCCAACGCTGGTCAGCGGCCCGTGGGGCGCGAGCAGCGGCGCGGCGAGGGCGACCACAGTCAGCAGTGGCAGCAGCGAGGCCGTGAGCACGTCGAGCTTCCCGCGGTGCCGCGCAGCGGCCCGGGTACGGCGGCCCCGGGCGGGGGCGGTGGGCACGTAGGCCTCGGCGACGGCCACGGTCAGAGCTCCTTGTGGCGAAGGCAGGCGACCCGACGGCTGTCGGCGTCGAGGAGGCCGTCCGCGCCGACTGCCAGGCGCTCCAGGCGCAGGTCAAGCGACGGCTGCGTGCACGCCTCGACGGCCAAAGGGCAGCGGGGATGGAAGGCGCACCCTGTCGGCGGGGACAGCGGGCTGGCCGGCTCTCCCTTGAGGACGGGTGGGACGACCCCGACGTCGGGAACGGCGGCGAGCAGGGCCTTGGTGTAGGGGTGCTTCGGGGCGCGGATGAGCTCCTCGGCGTCCCCCAGCTCGACGATCTGGCCGAGGTACATCACGGCGATCCGGTCGGCGATCACGCGCGCGACCGACAGGTCGTGCGTGACGAAGACGACGGCCATGCCGAGTTCGCGGCGCAGCCGCTGTACGAGGTTGAGGACCGTGGCGGCGAGGCTGACGTCAAGGGCGCTCGTCGGCTCGTCGCAAAGCAGGACCTTCGGCGGCACGACCGTCGCGCGGGCCAGGGCGACGCGCTGACGCTGGCCACCGGACAGCTCAGCGGCCCGTGCTCCGTGCACGGCCTCGGAGAGCCCGACTCTCTGCAGAGCGGCCAGTGACCGATCCCGGCGCTCCACCCGCGACCAACCGGCCCCATCGGTGCGCAGCCGCTCCTCGAGCAGCTCCCCCACCGTCATCCACGGAGTCAGTGACGCCCCAGCGTCCTGGAAGACCATCTGCGGCCGGCCCTCCGCGCCGAGCTCGACCTGTCCTTTGTCGGCGACCTCGAGCCCGGCAAGGACCCTCAGCAGCGTCGACTTGCCGGACCCGCTCTCGCCAACGATGGCCACGGACTCCCCGGGCCGTAAGTCCAGCGAGACCCGCCGCAGGGCGGCGAGCTGCGCCTTGCGGCCCCGGCCGGCGCGGACCCGGAACCTCTTCTCGAGGTTGACGGCCCGGATGGCGAACCCCTCGACCTCCGGGGTCGGCGCGCCCGTCTCCACCGTCAGGTCGGTGGGCTCGGGCGTGCGGTGTGCCAGCTCGACGACGCGGGCGGGTTCGGCGAGGCACGCCCGGAGGTGGCCCTCGGCGACCGGCTCGGGCTCCGGCAGCTCCTGCGTGCAGGAGGACGTGACGAGCGGGCAGCGCGGGGCGTACGCGCAGCCCGGGGGGACGGCCGACGGGTCGGGAGCGGAGCCGGCGAGCGACTCGACGGGGCGACTGCGGTCGGTGGTCAGGGACAGCCGCGACCGCATCAGCCCGACGGTGTATGGGTGCGACGCCTCGGTGAGCACCGTGGCCGTCGCGCCCACCTCGGCGATCCGGCCGGCGTACATGACCGCGATCCGGTCGGCGACCTGGGCCGCTACCCCGAGGTCGTGCGTGATGAGCAGGACGCTGCAACCGACCTCGTCGCGCAGCCGCCGCAGCAGAGCGAGGACCTGTGCCTGGACCGTGACGTCGAGGGCGGTCGTCGGCTCGTCCGCAACGACGAGCGCGGGGTCACCGGCGACAGCCATGGCGATCATGACGCGCTGGCGCAGGCCCCCGGACAGCTCGTGCGGGAACGCCTCGAGCCGACGCTCGGGCTCCGGGACCCCGACGGCGCGGAGCAGGCGCAACGCTTCGCTGCCGGAGCCGGCCACCTCGGCTACCTGCCGGCCGATCCGCATCGTCGGGTTGAGGGACGTCATCGGGTCCTGGAACACCGCGCCCAAGGACACCTTGCGGACCTGGCGCCGGACGCCCGGTGCCGCGGTGAGCATGTCGGTTCCGGACACGACGACCGACCCGCTCGTCCGCGGCTGGGAGCTGTCGGGCAGGAGGCCCAGCAGGGCCAGGCTCAGCACGCTCTTGCCGGAGCCCGACTCGCCCACCAGGCTGAGGACCTCGCCCGCGCGGATGTCGAGGTCCAGCCCACGCACGGCCTCGATCTGCTTGCCGTTGCGGGTGAAGCCGACATGCAGGTCCCGGACCTGGGCGACGAGCCCGTCGGTCGACGTGCCTGCCGGGGTGTCCACGCGGACGGAAGCCGTCGTCATGCTGGGTCCTGACGGGGTGTTCGGGACACGAGGAGCCTCCGGGGGAACATTTCCGACCATTGAGCAGCCGGCAGCGACTGTCTCCCGGGCTTTTGTCCCGCCGTGGAGCGCTGCCGCGGAGGGTCCGCGGGAAGCACCTGCACCTCTCGGACCAGGCCCTCCCCTCCGACGACGGGAAGCGGAACCCTAGGTGCGCCCCGCCGCAAGGCGAGTCCCCTGAAGTGGACCGTCTCCGGGTGTCACGGGTGGAGCGCGGACGTGACGATCGTGTTAATCACGGCCGCGGCTGCCAGGAAGGCGTCCAGGCAGGCGCGGGCCGCCACCGCGTCGTCCCCGAGCCACTGCAGCAGCACTCCCGGCCCGGCGAGGTCGAGGACCTCTCCGCCGGCGAACGGGCCCGGTGGGACCGTCGCCCCGACGAGCAGCGCCGTGACCAGGATAGTCGCGCCCCCCGTACCCGCGGGGCCGTCCCAGCCTTCCGGTGCACCCGCCCCGAGATCCAGATCGGCTGCCAGCAGGGGGATCCCGTCGTAGCTCACCCGCCACGTGGAGCGGTAACGACCTCCTCGCAGGGCGGCGGTCTCCGCGAGCAGGACCCGGGAGCCTGTGGCGGCCACGACCTGCAGGTCCAGCAGGTGCTCGGCCCCGGTCGTCACGACGAGCGGCTCAGGGGCCCAGACCAGCCTGCCTGCCTCCCCCACATCGAGCCGCACCGTGGCACGCGACAGCGGGTCAACCGGTCCTGGCTGGGCGACCTGGGCCGCGGAGGACCCGACCCGCAGGCACGCTCCCGACTCCACGGACACCCGCAGGGACGTGCTGTCCCCCCCGAGCGGACCGAAGGCCGAGGCCACGACGGTGAGCCCACCGGCAGTGGGACGCAGGGACAGCGGGACCTGCGAGCGCAGCGAGCTGAGGTAGGTCGAGCCGTCACGCAGGGACGCGGTCGCGTACGCGTCGGCGACCAGCGGCACCGTCAGGCCGCCGAGGCGAGCCAGCGCGCGCGGGCAGCACGCAGCCAGGCCGCGACGTCGGGCGCTGCGGGTTTCTCGGTAAGGCTGGTCAGCAGCACCGGTGCGCCTTTGCGCATCCGGTCGGCGTCGGCGGCCATGACCGCGAGGTCGGCACCGACCCTGTCGGCGAGGTCGGTCTTGTTGATGACCAGCAGGTCCGAGGAGGTGACACCGGGGCCGCCCTTGCGCGGCACCTTGTCACCGCCCGCGACGTCGAGGACGAACAGCTGGACGTCGACCAGGCCCTTGCTGAAGGTCATCGTCAGGTTGTCCCCGCCGGACTCCACGAGGACGAGGTCCAGTCGGCCGAAGCGCAGCTCGAGCTCCTCGACGGCGTCGAGGTTGGCGGTGATGTCGTCGCGCACGGCGGTGTGCGGGCAGCACCCCGTCTCGACCGCGGACACGCGCGCCGGGTCGATCGCACCGCTGCGGCGCAGGAACTCCGCGTCCTCGGTTGTGTAGATGTCGTTCGTAACGACGGCCAGCGACAGGTCCGCGGCGAGCGTGCGGCACAGGGCGGCGACGAGGGCCGTCTTGCCGCTGCCGACGGGCCCCCCCACCCCGACCCGGAAGGCACGGGTGGGGGTGCGGGCGCCGCTGACCTCGTGGTTACCGTGAGAGCGCGGGTCACGATGCAAAAAGACGCACCTCCGTACGCGTGTGGGCCTGCGCCAGCAGGTCCAGCAGGGGCCCGGACGCGGCCGGGAGCTCGTGGCTGTGCAGCCCGAGGGTGGCGATCCGTTCCACCTCGGGTGCGAGCAGGGCCAGGACAGCGGTGACCGACAGGGGATCCAGCCCCAGCAGGCGCACCGCCGCCCACGCGGGCGAGGTCACGGCCGTCAGGGCAGCCAGGCCCGCCGCCTCCGCGGGCCCGCTGCCGACGGCCACCGCCGCGGCGCCCTGGGCGACGGCTGCGTGCGGGCGGTCCGGGAGCAGCGCGAGCGCCGGTCCGGGCCAGGTGCTGGAGACCGCACGCAGCAGTCCACGCCCCTGGGCCCGGGAGGCCTCGCGCGCGGCGCGTGAGGGCGTGCGCGCGTCCACCTCGGCGTCGAGGGCGACAAGGGCCGGGCCGTCGTCCAGGACGCGGGCGGCGCGAGCCGCGACGGCCGCGGCGACCAGACCGGCCGTGGCCAGGCGGCCCCGCAGGAACCGGGTCAGGCCGTCGAGGTCCTGCACGAGACCGGCGTCCACGGCCGCAGCAACGGTCCCGCTGTGGGCGTGGCCGCCGGCAGGAAGGCGGCTGTCGGCGAGCAGCAGCAGGGCCACGAGAAGGTCCATCAGAACAGGAAGTAGCGCTGGGCCATGGGCAGCACCTCGGCGGGGGCGGACTCCACCAGGTCCCCGTCGATCCGGACCGCGAAGGTCCTGGGGTCCACGGCGATGTCCGGGGTGGCGTCGTTCAGCGGCAGGTCGGCCTTGCCGACCGCCCGGGTGTTGCGCACCGGGACCAGCCGCCGGCGTACGGCGAGGCGGTCGGCGAGACCGTCCTCGACCGCCTCCGGGGCGACGAAGTGGACGCTGGTCGCGGAGGCCACCGTCGGCTGCGCCCCCCACATCGGTCGCGGCAGCACCGGCTGCGGGGTGGGGATCGAGCCGTTCGCGTCCCCCATCTGGGACCAGGCAACCAGACCGCCCTTCAGGACGGTGGCGGGCCGGACCCCGAAGTACCTCGGCTCCCACAGGACGAGGTCGGCCAGCTTGCCGACCTCGACGGAGCCGACCTCGCCGTCGAGACCGTGCGCCACGGCGGGGCAGATCGTGTACTTCGCGACGTACCGCCGGGCCCGGAGGTTGTCGGCACGACCGTCACCGGGCAGCGAACCCCGCCGGGCCTTCATGACGTGGGCGGTCTGCCAGGTCCGCAGCACGACCTCGCCGATCCGGCCCATGGCCTGGCTGTCCGAGCCGATCATGGAGATCGCACCGAGGTCGTGCAGGACGTCCTCGGCCGCGATTGTGGAGGGGCGGATGCGGCTCTCCGCGAACGCCAGGTCCTCGGGAACCGCGGGGTTCAGGTGGTGGCAGACGATGAGCATGTCGAGGTGCTCGTCGAGAGTGTTCACCGTGTGAGGCCGCGTCGGGTTGGTCGAGCTCGGGAGCACGTTCCCGTGCGAGGCGACCGTGATGATGTCCGGCGCGTGCCCCCCGCCGGCGCCCTCGGTGTGGAAGGCGTGGATGCTGCGGCCCGCGATCGCAGCGAGCGTCGACTCGACGTACCCCGCCTCGTTGAGGGTGTCCGAGTGCAGCGCCACCTGTACCCCCGAGGCGTCGGCGACCGTCAGGCAGGCGTCGATCGCTGCCGGAGTGGTGCCCCAGTCCTCATGCAGCTTGAAGCCGCTAGCCCCGGCCCGCAGCTGCTCCCGCAGGGCCTCGTGGGACACCGTGTTGCCCTTGCCGAGCAGGGCCACGTTAACCGGGAAGTCGTCGAGGGCCTCGAGCATCCGGGCGAGGTTCCACGCACCGGCGGTGACCGTGGTGGCCTTGGTCCCCTCCACCGGTCCGGTGCCCCCGGCCACGATCGTGGTGGTGCCGACCCCGAGCGCCTCGGCGAGCTGCTGGGGGGCGATGAGGTGCACGTGCGTGTCGACCGTGCCCGCCGTCAGGATCTTGCCGTTGCCGGCGAGGACCTCGGTCGAAGGGCCGATCACCAGCGCCGGGTCGACGCCGTCCATCGTGTCGGGGTTCCCGGCCTTGCCGATGCCGACGATCCGACCGTCGCGGACCCCGATGTCGGCCTTGACCACACCCCAGTGGTCCAGGACCAGCGCACCGGTGATCACCAGGTCGGGGGTGCCCTCGGCCCGCGTGGCGCTGGACTGGCCCATCGACTCGCGGATGACCTTGCCCCCGCCGAAGACGGCCTCGTCGCCCGAGCCCTGCGGTCCCAGCGTTAGGTCCTGCTCCACCTCCACGAGCAGGTTGGTGTCGGCCAGCCGGACCCGGTCACCGATCGTCGGTCCGAACAGCAGGGCGTACCGCTCGCGGTCGGTCATCGGATCCTCAGCCCCGGAACGACTGCCGCCCCGCCGAGCGGTACGAGCGGCACCTCCTGCTCGAGCCCGGGTTCGAAGCGCACCGACGTCCCTGCCTCGATGCTCAGGCGCAGCCCAGCGGCCGCGGCCCGGTCGAAGACGAGCGCGTCGTTGGCGTCCGCGAAGTGGAAGTGGCTGCCGACCTGGATCGGCCGGTCGCCGGTGTTGAGCACCCGCATCCACACCACGGGACGGCCCAGGTTGAGGGGCACCGGCTCCTCGCCCACCAGCACCTCACCGGGCCTCACGGGATCGGCCGGTGGACGGTGACGAGCTTGGTGCCGTCGGGGAAGGTCGCCTCGACCTGCACCTCGTCGACGAGGTCGGGCACCCCGTCCATGACGTCCTCGCGGGTCAGCACCGACCGGCCCGCCTCCATGAGGTCCACCACGCTGCGGCCGTCGCGGGCTCCTTCGAGCACGAAGGACGAGAGGACGGCGACCACCTCGGGTGCGTTGAGCCGCAGGCCGCGCGCCCGGCGGCGATGCGCCAGTTCAGCGGCGTACGACAGCAGCAGGCGCTCCTGCTCGTGGGGGGTCAGGTGCACGCAGCAACAGTGCCTGTCACGTGTGTCGACAAGGTTGCGGTCAGGCGTTCACACCGTTACAGCGCTCCGCCACGGCCGGGGGTCACGACGCCATGGCCGAGAGCAGCTCGTACGCCGCGTACGACGCCGAGGCGCGCTTCTGGCTCACCCGCGGCGAGGGGCTGGTCGCGCTTTACCGACCAGGGCGAGGTCGCTGCCGCTGCCTGTTGGTGACGCCTTGCACCGAATCGTGCAGCGTCGTCCTGCCGCTGCACGTCCCGCAAGTCGCCCTGGGCCCGCTCGTCGCCGAACCGACCGCACTGCTCGTCCGGGACCTTCGCTGCGGTCCGTCCCGGGTCCGGGCCGTCCTGGGCGGGCGGCTCCTGACCCAGCTCCGCCAGATCAACTACTGCCTCTACCTGTTGCACTTGCTGGTGCTCTACGTGACGCGCGACCTGGTCCCCGGGCCGGTGGGCAACGTCACGGGCTGCGTCATCGCCCTAGTCGTCGCAGAGCTGCGGCACCGAGGGGTCCAGGACCCGTGCCGTCGACGGCTACGCGCTGCTGCTGCATCAACGCGAGGCTCGGACGCCGTTCACACAGCCGGACCGAAGCCGTAACACTCACGACACAAGCACTTCCTAGGTTTGCTCAACAACTGAACAGCATCACCAGCACCTAGGGTTCCGCGCTTCGCAGCGGCTGGTCCGAGAGGTGCGGGCGGAGTGCCAGAGAGTCAGGCGAGCCGCTACACGGAGGGATAAGAGCCCGGGAGACCGCTGGTGGTCTCTCGGGTTTCGGCGTTCCGGCGGTGGTGCGGACGGCAGGCAGGCTGACAGGAGGTGGCTCGTGCAGGTGATCCCCCCGGGGGCGGCGCTGCTCGTCATGGACGTGAAGGAGTTCTGGCGGCGGGCCACGAGCAGGCCGGGATCGCGATGATGCCCAGCTTCGGCGGCCAGGTCCGTCGTACGGCGACGGTCATCGAGGAGTTCCGCATGATCCCCGGCCACGACCCGCACGTCTGGCCCGCCCTCACCAAGGAGCTCGCGTGAACGCCCCGACCGGCGCCTTCCAGCGCAACGGGATCAGCAGGGAAGGCGGTCCGCTCGTCGAGAACGAGCACGTCGTGTGGGTCCAGGTCGACGACGTCTACGCCGACAGCCGCGGCTTCGCCGGCACCACGTCGTACGACGGTCAGCGGGTGACGTGGTTGCGCGAGGTGGGGCCGGACGACATCGACAGCGGGGTGCTCACCGAGCGCAGCGGTGGCCTGCTCGAGACCGGTGACGGCTACGCCGAGCAGTGGGACCGCCTGCCCCACGGGCCGGTCGGCGCCTGGTCCGTCCCGGGCGAGCGGGTAGTGCGCGTGGGCCAGCACGTCGTGCACGTCGACGCCACCGGCGGCCGCCACCTGGTGCTGCCGTGATCCTGCTGCAGGAGGTCGTCCCCGCGGGGGCCGCGTGGTCGACCGTGATCGGCAAGGACCGGACCGTGCGCCTGGAGGCGCTCGGCGACGGGGCCAACGTCAGCCTGCTCGCCTACGCCGCACACCGGCCGTGGGAGCGGCTGTGCATGCCCGACACCCTCAAGGCCCAGATGTCTGCCCGGGTGCACCCCCCGATGGTGCTGATGTCCGATGCGGGCAGGGCGCTGCTGTCGATAACCGGCTCGTCGCTCGACTGGCACGACGCCCTCACCGGCCACAGCACCCAGGACCAGGTCGAGAAGAGGCACGGCCCGTCGTCCTACGCCGCCGACGGCAACGGGTGGCGGCGCTCGGCCCGGACGGGGCTGCTGTGCGAGCTTGCGACCCACGGGCTGGGGGAGCGCGACCTGCACGCCACGGTCAACCTGTTCAGCAAGGTGGCGCCGGACGTGCAGGCCCGGCTTACGTGGGTCCCGGGTCACGCCTCGACGGGTGACTGGGTCGAGCTGCGGACCGATGACGACGTCCTGCTGGTGCTGTCGACCGCACCGCACCCGCTGGACCCGTCCTGGGCTCCCGCGGACGTGCGGATCGTCGTGACCGCGTGCGCGCCAGCGGGTCCCGAGGACGCGAGCCGGCAGCACCGGCTCGAGTCCGCCCGCGCGCTGGACGCCGTGGGGAGGGCCGGGGTGTGAGCCTGATCTTCGACGATGTCGTGCAACCCGGTGACGGGTTCTGCCGCGAAGTGCCGGCCAGCGGCCGTGTCCGCATCGTGGACCTGCGGGGCAACCAGGCCGTCGACACCCTGCTGTTCGACGCCCGAGACGTGGTCAACCGCTACAGCGCCGTCGACACCGTCCGCGATCAGGGCGCGATCTACCTGACAACCGGGTCGCGGCTGCTCACGCAGCGGCTCGATCTGCTCGCGACGATCGTCGAGGACACCTGCGGTCGCCACGACACCCTCGGCGGCGCGTGCTCGCAGGCCAGCAACGTCGTGCGATACGGCGCCCACACCCGGCACCAGCACGCCTGCCGGGTCAGCTTCGTCGCCACGGCGCTGGCCCACGGCCTGACGGTGGCCGACCTGTCGCACAACATTAACTTCTTCATGAACGTCCCCGTCGGCGCCGACGGGTCGCTGTCGTTCCAGGACGGCGTTTCCGCACCGGGCAAGTACGTCGAGCTGCGCGCCGAACGCGACCTGCTGGTATTGGTCAGCAACTGCCCGCAGCTCAACAACCCGTGCAACGGCTACGACCCCACGCCGGTCCGGATCACGGGGTGGTCGTCGTGACGAGCCTGCTGACCCGGGCCGCCACCCTCGAGGTCCTGGACCCGGGGCTGCAGACGACCGTGCAGGACTTGCGCGGGCGCAGCGGTCTCTGGGGGGTCGGCGTACCCCCGTCCGGCGCCTGGGACGACCTGTCCTTCTCGCTGGCCAACCTGGCCCTGGGCAACGACGAAGGAGCCGCGGGCCTCGAGGCAGTCCTGCGCGGCCCGGTCCTGCGCTTCGCCGCGCGGACCCTCGTCTGCGTCACCGGAGCCGCCACCCCGACCGTCGACGGCCGGCCGGTCCGCTGCGGCGTGGTCCAGGTCGTCCCGGCCGGGGGCGTGCTCGACGTCGGTCGCCCCGACGGGCCCGGGATGCGCTCCTACCTCGCGGTCCGTGGCGGTCTGCTCGGAAACTGCGCCCTGGGCAGCCGGGCCACCTTCCTGCTCGGTGGGTTCGGCGGCCACGAGGGCCGCGCCCTGCAGACCGGCGACGAGGTGCGGATCGGGTCGCAGGAGAACTGCGGGGCTCCGCGCGACGTCGATGACCTGCTACCCGCGCTGACCTGCGACTGGGAGCTGCGCGTGCTCCCTGGACCGCACGGTGCGCCGGAGCACCTCACCGAGGTCGGCGTCCAGGAACTGTTCGCTGCGACCTGGACCGTCGACCACCGCTGCGACCGCACCGGGGTGAGACTCGTCGGCCCGACACCTGGCTGGGCCCGGACCGACGGTGGCGACGCCGGCCTTCACCCCAGCAACCTGCACGACTCCGCCTACCCCGTCGGTGGCGTCATGCTGGCCGGCGACACCCCGGTCGTCGTCGGACCCGACGGTCCGAGCCTCGGCGGTTTCGTCGTCCCGTGCGTCGTGGTCCGCGCCGACCGGTGGGTGCTCGCGCAGGCCAGCCCCGGTGACCGCGTCCGGCTCGTCCCCGTCACCCCGGAGCAGGCCGACCAGCTCTGGGACCTGCGCGAGCGGCACCGGACCGGCCAGGTCGCCCCGGCGGCGTCCGGACGACCCGAGGCCCTGCACGAGGGCGATGAGCTCGTCGTACGACGGTCGGGAGACCGGCACCTGCTGGTCGAGGTCGGGCCGGCGGTGCTGGACCTCACGGTGCGCTGGCGCGTGCACCTGCTGGCCTGCGCCCTGGCCGGGACCGTTGGGGTCACCGAGGCCGTCGAAGGGGTCCGCTCTCTGCTGCTTGCCGTCGACCCAAAGGTGCTGCGGCTGGAGGCCCTCGCGGAGCTCGTCGCCCAGGCCTGGCGTGACCTGCCCGACCCCGCGTCGGTCGTCCTGCCGGTGCGGGAGGTGGTCCTGCCGATCGCCTTCGACGACCCGACCGTGCACGAGGCGATGGCCCGCTACGCACGATCCGTGCGGCCGGACGCGCCCTGGTGCCCCGACAACGTGGAGTTCATCCGGCGGGTCAACGCGCTGTCCGAGCGGGACGACGTCTTCGAGGTGGTCAGCGCGGCGGAGTACCTCGTCGTCGGGCTCGGTGACGTCTACCTCGGCGCACCAGTCGCCGTACCGCTCGACCCGCGGCACCGGCTCGTCACGACCAAGTACGACCCGGCGCGCACGTGGACGCCGGAGAACGCCGTCGGCATCGGTGGCGTCTACCTGTGCATCTACGGGATGGAGGGACCGGGTGGCTACCAGCTGGTCGGCAGGACGGTGCCGGTGTGGCGCTACCGCACGGACGAACTGGAGCCACCGTGGCTGCTGCGCGTCTTCGACCGGCTGCGCTTCACACCGGTGACCACGGAGGAGCTCATGGACCTGCGCAGTGACATCCGCTCGGGCGCGGCCGACCTGGATGTGCGGCCCGCGACCCTGAGCCTGGCCGACATCACCGGCGTCGGGGCGGAGTACGCCGACGAGGCAGCCGCCTTCACCGCGCGCCGTCAGCGGGCGTTCGCCGACGAGCGCGCCGCGTGGGCGGTGCGCCCGTGACCGCCGCGCAGGACGCCGGCCGGCCGGTCTTCACCCAGCCGCTGACCGACGCCCAGCTGGCGGCCTTCGCCGACGGGCCCACCGGACCGCTCAGCGGCGTGACCTTCGCGATGAAGGACAACATCGACCTGGCAGGCCTTCCCACGACGGGGGGCTGCCCGCTCCTGGAGCAGGCCCGGCCTGCCGTCCGCTCCGCGACCGTCGTCCAGCGGCTGCTCGACGCCGGAGCTCGGCCCGTCGGCAAGACCAACATGGACCAGTTCGCCACCGGCTTGGTCGGCTCGCGCAGCCCGTACGGCCGGTGCAGCTCCGTCTTCGACAGCACCCGGATCTCGGGGGGCAGCAGCTCGGGCAGCGCGGTCGCCGTCGCGAGCGGCATCGTGCCGCTCGCCCTCGGCACCGACACCGCCGGCTCGGGCCGTGTCCCCGCGGCCTTCAACGGCCTGGTCGGGCTCAAGCCCACCCGAGGCATCGTCAGCACCCGCGGGGTGATGCCGGCCTGCCGATCGCTCGACGTCGTGACGACGCTGACCCGCACGGTCGCCGAGGCGCGCGAGGCCCTGGCGGTGCTCGCGTACGACGACGGGGACGCGTGGTCGCGCCCCGTCCCCGGGCAGCTGCCGCTGCAGGTCGCCGCGCAGGCGCGGGTCGTCGCCGTCCCGAGCACCCCGCTGGACCTGGACCCCGAGCACCGCGTCGCGTGGGAGGCCGCCGTCGAGCGGCTCGCGAGCGTCGTCCCGCACGTCGTCAGGGTCGACATCACCGCCTTCCTGCAGGCCGCGAAGCTGCTGTACGAAGGACCGTGGGTCGCCGAGCGGTACGCCGCCTTCGGGCACCTGCTCGAGCCGGACGGGCCGCACCTGGACCCCGTCGTGCGGCAGATCGTCCTGGGGGGCAAGGACCTGCTGGCTGCCGATGCCTTCCGGGGCATCGACCGACTCGCCGACCTACGGCGCCAGACCGAGCCGCTGTGGCTCGACGTCGACGCGCTGATGCTTCCCGTCACGCCCGGGCACCCGACCCACGCCGACCTCGACGCCAACCCGTTCGGTGTCAACGCCCGGATGGGGATCTACACCAACTTCGTCAACCTGCTCGACCTCGCCGCGATCGCCGTGCCGGCCGGCAACCGCCCCGACGGCCTGCCGTTCGGGGTGCAGCTCATCGGGCCGGCGTTCTCCGACGGGCCGCTGCTGGACCTCGCCTCCCGCTGGTGCGGCGAGCACGTGCCCGACCTGGCGCTGCAGGGCGGTTGGGTCGAGGTCGCCGTCGTTGGCGCTCACCTGTCCGGGCTGCCGCTGAACCCCCAGCTGCAGGGTCTGGGTGGGCGGCTTGCCCGACGCGAGCGCACCGCCCCGGTGTACCGCTTGGTGCGACTGCCGGGGACAGGGGTCCCCAGGCCGGCGCTGCTCGAGGGAGGGTCCGGTGCCTTCCCGGTCGAGGTCTGGGACCTGCCGGCGCAGGGCGTCGGGGAGCTCGCCGCCGCGGTGCCCGCACCGCTCGGGCTGGGGCGGGTCACGCTATCCGGTGGCGAACAGGTCGTCGGGTTCGTGTGCGCCGACGATGGGGCGACGGGCGGCACCGACATCAGCGCGGCCGGCGGGTGGCGCGCCCACGTCGGCGGATGACTCGCCCGCAGCGCCGGCATGTAGTCGTCAGGCCGCCGGACGAGCGCGAGTCTGCTGAGTAGCCGATCGACGCTGTGGGGACAGGCGCGTTCGTCACCGAACTGGTTCGCGTTCCGAGAAACATCGGACGTTGACGACAGCCAGCGGCGGCGAGCACAGGAATCTGAGCCCAGCGGAAGAGCAGCACCTCCGGCGTTGCGCTCACGCCGTTAGTGACGGTAGGGCTCCTGGTGAGGACGCCTCGTCGGAAACTCCATCACGGCGTCGCCGAGCGTCCAGGTGCGTCCGATTGCTCGGACGGCCAAACAGGGCCAGCCTCAAGAGTCGGCGAGCAGCGGCCTCCACTCTCACGTGCGACTTTGGCGACACGCTTGGCTACATGGAGGGCAGTGCCGTTGCTACCCCGGGCCGGCACCGACGGTGCTGACCTACGATTTCTCTGGTGCACCCAAAGGGATTCGAACCCCTAACCTCTGGATCCGTAGGCGAATGAGCCCCGTCCGGCTCCGTCCAAGAGGTCCGATCCAGTCCGATCCTGAGCGTGATCAGGGGCCACTTCTGGGGCCAGCCGATGGTCCAGTCCGGACCAGTCCGGCAGAGTCCGTGACACGTCCTGTGACATGCCACGAGAAGTGGAGGACGGCATGACGTTCCAGCAGGTGTGGCCGCCGCGAGGCTCCATGACGTTCGTGGCCCTGAGGACAGAGGACGACACGAGAGACGGCTAGGTGCGCTGGACCTGGCTCCCGGGCCAGCCTCTGGCGACGGTGACCGGCAATGTGGAGGAGACGCTGGCCGATCCCTGATCACGGCAGAAGCGGACGTTCGTGGCGACGGGTGATGACCTCCTATTGCTGGCCGAGCAGAGCCGGCCCGCGATCAAGGGCGGGCGCTCTCCGCCATTCTCGATGGCGCTGGGCTACGCCGGCAGCCTGCGTCAGGCAAGGTCAAGACGCACTCCGATGTCTGCCTGGTTCGCGCGGGTGAGCAGGAGGGCTATGGCCGCGGCGTCTACAGCGGATGATCCAACTGAGTCGAAGACGGTCAGATGCTTGACGCTGTCCGGTCGGGGGTGCTGCGCCAGTTGACCGATGTGCCGTACGGCAGCGGAACCGTCTTGCAGGTACGCGCACTCGCCGACTAGCAGGGCATCGACAAGTACGTCAACGAGGACGTCCGCGCCGTCCAGGACACCAGGCCCTAGCTCACGTTTGCCCGGGGTGTCTGCTCCCATCGCAAGGACCACAGTGCCCTCGGAGAGGTCTCGGGTGAACAGGAGCGGTTCGCGGGCCAGGGTGCAGGTGATGACCAGGCCCGCGCCGCGCGCTGCTTCGGCGACGGAGGCGGTGACGGTGCACCCCTGCTCTTCGCCCGCAAAGCGCGCCGCATGCTCCGGGTCCCGGCTCCAAACCCGCACATTCGCGGGAGCAAACAGGTGCCGGATCGCCCGTAGGGCGGACCGGGCGACCGGACCCTACGAGCCATCGCGCTGCCCCGTCGGGTCTTGTTGTGGACAACCGTGCCCACAGGGGGGTGGGAGGCGCGACCGTCGCCCGGGTGGCGTCCGGTCGCCTCACTGACCGTGTGATGGGAGGCGAGCTGCATGGCGTGGGTGGTGAAGCGGCAGATGAAGGCCGGGACCCGGTACCTGGCCGGGTACATGGACCCCACCGGCAAGCAGCGCTCCGCCGGGACCTACCGCACCCGCGTGGAGGCCGCCCGGGCCGGCGCCGCCGCCGAACGGAAGGTCAGCGACGGATCCTGGCTCGACCCCACCGCCGGCAAGATCCGGTTCTGCGAGTACGTCGAGCAGAGCTGGTGGCCCAACCTGCACCACCTCGAGCTCACCACCAAGGCCGCCTACCGCAGCAACCTCGACGCGCACTTCCTGCCCCACTTCGGCACCCACCCCATGTCCACAATCAGCCCGACGCTGGTGCAGGGCTGGGTCAGCAAGGCCGTCCAGGACGGCCTGTCCCCCCGCTCGATCCGGAAATATCACACGCTGCTGCACAGCATCTTCAAAGCCGCCGTCCGTGATCGGGTCCTCGCCTACAACCCCTGCGACGGAACCAGCCTGCCCAAAGTCGTCACCAGCAGGCGCCCGACCATCACCCCCGGCGAGTTCGACGCGCTGCTAGCCGCCATGCCCGTGCAGCACCGGGCGCTGCTGCAGGTCGGGATCGAGACCGGGATGCGCTGGGGCGAGCTCGCCGCCCTCCGCCCCCGGCACCTGGACCTCACCCGAGGCTGGATCATCGTCGCCGAGACGATCGTGGAGATCGGGAAGAAGAACAGCCCCACCGGCCAGCGCTACACCATCAAGCCCTACCCCAAGAACGACCAGCACCGCACCCTTGCCATCACCCCCGAACTCGCCGGTGTCCTCGCCGACCGGATCGCGACCCTCGGGCTCCGAGGTGATGACCTGCTGTTCCCCTCCACCCCCCGGGACCCCCAGCAACCCACCAGCCGCAACACCTTCCGGACCCGCACCTGGCGACCCGCCCTCACGGCAGCCGGCCTCCCCCTGACGATCCGGATGCACGACCTGCGGCACGCCCACGCCTCCTGGCTCCTCGCGGGCGGCGCGGATCTCAAGACCGTCATGGACCGCCTCGGGCACTCCCAAATCAGCACCACCCAGCGGTACCTGCACACCCTGGACACCACCGACGACACCGCCCTGACCGCGTTCCTGGCCACCCGCGACCGCGACCGGCCACCGCCCGAGGCGCCCGCGGCCCCCCACGCCGGCAGTGCCGTCAGCGAAGCAACGCCGAGGTCCGAGCCACCACCGGACCCGTCGCCCAGCTTGTAGGGCACAGTTGCCAGCCCCCGATCGTCCCCTCGCCCGACCGGCGGGCGTGAGCCGGCGTCCTCGTGCACGTGAGCAGAGGGCGCAAGCACTTCGGCCTCCCTGCGAGTGCGACGGTGGCCAGTGAGCGTCACCATGGGCGGCCACTCTCATCGAGAGGTCGCCCACCTCGTCCAGAGAACAACCTCGAAGGCGTGCCTCGCGGACTCCTGGGTTCCAGCGTCAGCCCTTCGAGCACACGTCGGAGCCCCCAGCCTCGGGCGCAGCAGCGAGACGACAGGCCCCGGTGACCACTCGGTCGTTGACCCAGAGGTCACGACAGTTGACGAGCCGTTGACAAAAGGCCCACCCGGCACGCAGGGGCCCCTTCGCTTTGGCGACGAAAGGGCCTCTGACCTGCGGTTTTGCGTTGTAGCGGGGGCAGGATTTGAACCTGCGACCTCTGGGTTATGAGACCAGCGGACATCAGAATCCGCCCCGCAGAGGCTGTCTCTTCGTCTCACGGGAGATGCATGATGCCGGCGTGAGCGACAGCCCCGAGTGCGGTGTGACGTACGGCCGCGTCCCCCGAGACCACTGGCCCCGGAGCCTGCTGGAAGCGTCCACCGAGCATTGGCTACTCGAGCTCCAGCAGTCCCGCCAGCACGGCACCCACCAGCTCGCCCTGATCGACACCGCGTCCCCGTCGCACCGGCCGCCGATTGCCGAGTTGTCCTTCGACCACGACGACGTTGCCGCGACTCTTCACGTTGGACGCGTGCACGTCACCGAGCAGTG
>JAYTHS010000367.1:0-1113 GCA_043732345.1 Frankiales bacterium
CCCTGGCGCGAGGAGCGCTACGCCTACCAGGAGGGTGACGGGAACGGCCCGCCCCGGTAGCCATCAGGCCTCGAGGCGGGTCAGTGCCCCCTCGGCACCGTGTCGTGGACCGATCTCGGTCAGCACCATCGCCGCCAGCACCAGCACCCCTCCGGCCAGCGCCCGGGGGCCAAGGGTCTCCCCGGCGATGCCCACCGCGAACAGCCCTCCGAAGACCGGCTCCATCGTCATCACGACGGCGGCCCGTGTCGGCGCGAGGTGGGCCTGGGCCCAGGTCTGCACGACGAATGCCAGCGCAGTCGCGGCCAGCGCAGTGATCGCCAGCGCCCCCCACACACTGGCCGTCGGCGGTACGGCGAGCCCGCCGGGCACCGCCACAACGGCGCAGAGCACGCCGACGGTGAGCAGCTGCACGACGGCCAGCCCGTAGGCGTCGTATGTCGGGGCCCAGCGGCCGAGGCCGACGATGTGCAGGGCGAAGGCTGCCGCGCAGCCCAGGGTGAGCAGCTCGCCGGTGCCGACAGACAGGCCGTGCAGGGACAGCAGCCCCAGCCCGACGGTGGCCAGCGCGACGGCCCCCCACGCCGTCCGACCCGGTGGGGTCCTCAGCAGCAGGGCCGCCCCGAGCGGCGTCAGCACGACGAACATCCCCGTGACGAAGCCGCTCACGGCAGCGCTGGTGTGCTCGAGTCCGAGCGTCTGCAGGAGGTAGCCGGCCCCGAGTGCCAGGCCGAGCACCGACCCGACCCGCCGGCCGGACCGTCCGAGCCCGACGAGCGCGCGGGGACGCAGCAGGAGCATGGCCACGGCGGCGAGCAGAAACCGCCAGGTCAGGAAGTCGGTCACGGGCATCTGCCGGACGGCGTCCTTGACGACCACGAAGGTCGAGCCCCACACCGCCGTGACCCCGAGCAAGGCCAGGGTCGGGCGCCGGGTGGAGCGGTCAGGCATCGCGCAGGGACCGCAGCAACTCGAGGTCGCGGCGCTGGGCAGCGGCATCGCCCGGGGTCTCGACGACGACGGGGACGCCCCGCGTCGCCGAGTGCCGGAAGAGCTCAGCGAACGGGTCCTTGCCGATCTGGCCGGCTCCGACGGTCTCGTGCCGGTCGCGGG
>JAYTHS010000368.1:0-12710 GCA_043732345.1 Frankiales bacterium
AGAAGGTCGACGCCGCGGCGCTGGCCGAGCTGCTCGTCGGGGGCGTGACCCGCGCCGACCTCTCACCGCTGCACGTGCACAGCCTGCGCTGGGCCACCCTGGACCTCGACGACCTCGTGCTCGCCCCGCTGCCCAACACCCTGTTCCCCCGGGACAGCTCGGCCTGGGTGTACGGCGGGGTGACCATCAACCCGATGGCCAAGGCGGCGCGGCGCCGCGAGCAGCTGCACTGCCAGGCCGTGTACCGCTTCCACCCGCTGTTCACCGCCGCGACGTTCCCCGTCTACTACGGGGCGGACGACCTCGACCACCAGCCGGCGACCCTGGAGGGCGGCGACATCCACGTCCTCGGCCGTGGGGTGGTGCTGATCGGGATGGGGGAGCGGACCACGCCGATGGGGGTGGAGATCCTGGCCCGCGAGCTGTTCCGCACCTCCCAGGCGCACACCGTCATCGCCGTCGAGATGCCCAGGAGCCACGCGCTGATGCACCTGGACACGATCCTCACGATGATCGACGTCGACACCTTCGTCTGCTACCCGGGCCTGGACCCGCGGTCGATGCGCACCTGGGTGGTCACCGCGGCCGATCCCGAGGAGGTGGTGGAGCACGCCACCGCCGGGCTCCGCGTGCAGGCACGCGCCGACCTGGTTGCCACGATCTCCGACGCCCTGGGCGTACCCGTGCGGGTGCTCTCGGCCACCGAGGACGCCCGGGCCGCCGAGCGCGAGCAGTGGGACGACGCGAACAACTTCCTCGCCCTGGCCCCGGGGGTGGTGGTCGGCTACGAGCGCAACACCGTGACCAACTCCATGCTGCGGGAGCACGGCATCGAGGTCCTCTCCATCCCGGGCAGCGAGCTCGGCCGCGGCCGGGGTGGCTCCCGGTGCATGACCCTGCCGATCGAGCGCGACGGCCTGCGGTGAGCGCCCTGACGACCGACCGGGCGGGGACCCGGCACCCGGGCTCCCTGCTGCGCACCCTCGACCTGGACGCCCACGGGCTGCTGGAGCTCGTCCGCCTGGCCGGGGAGCTCAAGCTCGAGCGCGCCGCCGGCACCGAGGTCCCCCGGCTGACCGGTCGCACCATCGCGCTGGTGTTCGAGAAGAGCTCCACGCGGACGAGGTGCGCGTTCGAGGTGGCCGCGCACGAGCAGGGCGCCCACGTGACCTACCTCGACCCGGCCGGCTCGCACATGGGCCGGGAGGAGTCGGTCGAGGACACCGCGCAGGTGCTGGGCCGGATGTTCGACGGCATCGAGTTCCGGGGGTTCGCCCAGGCGACGGTGGAGCAGCTGGCCGAGCACGCCGGCGTGCCCGTGTGGAACGGGCTCACCGACTCCTGGCACCCCACCCAGGTGCTCGCCGACGTCATGACGATGCTGGAGCACCACCCCGGTCCGGTCGGCGAGATCAGCCTCTGCTTCCTCGGCGACGGCCACGGCAACGTCGGACGCTCCCTGCTGGTGGCCGGGGCGCTGCTGGGCATGGACGTGCGGATCGCCGCGCCGCGCTCGCTGTGGCCGCCCGAGGACGTCGTGGCCACCGCCCACGCCCTGGCGGCGACGAGCGGTGCCCGGGTGCTGGTGACCGAGGACCCCGAGCTCGGGGTGGCCAACGCGGACTTCCTCTACACCGACGTCTGGGTGAGCATGGGGGAGCCGGCGAGCGCCTGGGCCACCCGGGTGCCGCTGCTGACGCCGTACCGGGTGACCGCGGAGCTGGTGGCCGCGTCCCACAACCCGGACGTCGGATTCCTGCACTGCCTGCCCTCGGTGCACGACCGCACCACCGTGCTCGGGGAGAAGGTGCACGCGCAGTTCGGGCTGGACGGGGCGGAGGTCACCGACGAGGTGTTCCGCTCGTCCGCGTCGATCGTGTTCGACCAGGCCGAGAACCGGCTGCACACCATCAAGGCGGTCCTGGTCGCGGCCCTGGGTCGCTGACGGTGCGCATCGTCGTCGCGGTCGGCGGCAACGCGCTGCTGCGCCGGGGCGAGCCGCCCGACGCGGCCGTGCAGCGGCACCACGTGCAGGCGGCGGCGGCCGCCCTGGCCCCGCTGGCCGCCGAGCACGAGCTGGTCCTCGTGCACGGCAACGGCCCGCAGGTGGGGATGCTGGCCGTGCAGAGCGCGGCCGACGGATCGCTGAGCACGCCCTACCCGCTGGACGTCCTCGTCGCGCAGACCCAGGGCATGATCGGGTACTGGTTCGCCCAGGCACTGCACGACGCCGGGGTGCGGCACCCCGTGCTGGCGGTGCTGACGCAGACGGTGGTCTCCGACACCGACCCGGCCTTCCGCACGCCGACCAAGCCCGTCGGCACCGCGATGGGGTGGGACGACGCGGTCGCCGTGGGGAAGGCCCACGGCTGGACCATGGGCCAGGACGGCGAGCGGTGGCGTCGCGTCGTTCCCTCGCCCGACCCGGTGCGCGTCGTCGAGCTGGCGACCATCGCCGGGCTGGTGGACGTCGGCGCGGTCGTGGTCTGCGGGGGCGGCGGGGGAGTGCCGGTGGTGGAGGGCACCGACGGCGGGCTGCGGGGAGTCGAGGCCGTGGTCGACAAGGACCTCACCGCCGCGCTGCTCGCGGAGGCTCTCGACGCCGACCGGCTGGTGCTGCTGACCGACGTGGTCGGCGTGCTCAGCGGGTTCGGCACCCCGGCCGCGGCGCTGCTGCCGACGGTGCACGCCGCCGACGTCGACGCCCTGGAGCTGGCGGCGGGGTCGATGGGACCGAAGGTGGAGGCGTGCCGACGGTTCACGGTCGCGACTGGGCGCCGGGCGTCGATCGGGTCCCTGGAGGACGCGGCCGCGGTGGTCGCCGGGACCTCCGGCACCGCGGTGACGGCCTGAGCTCGTCCCGCGACGAGCACACCTGCCGTCAACACGAAACGTACGTTTTGACCACTGACACTGACCACCGTGACGGCCCGAGCTCACCCCAGCAGGGTCCGGACCTCACGAGCGATCTGCCGGTCCTCGCGGGCGGCGACCACCAGGGTGCGCACCACCGCGCCGTCGAGGGTGACGTCGGTGTCCCCGGCCGCGGCCTCATTGGCCGGCCCGTCCACCGCCACCCCCAGGAAGGCCAGCGCCGCGGCGGCCCGGGCCCGCACCAGCGCCGAGTGCTCACCCACCCCGCCGGTGAACACCAGCACGTCGAGCCCCCCCGCCGAGGCCGTCATGGCCGCGACCCCGGCGACGAGGGCGTGCAGGTACACCTCGAGCCCGAGACCGGCCCGGGGATCCCCTGCGCCGGAACGGGTCTCGACCTCCTGCATCTGCGTGGTCCCGGTCAGGGCGACCAGGCCCGAGCGCTGCTCCAGCGCGGTCGCCACCTCGTGCGCGGCCAGGTGCTCGTGTTCCAGCAGCCACAGCACCAGCCCCGGGTCCACCGAGCCGGAGCGGGTGGCCATCACCAGGCCCTCCAGGGGGGTGAAGCCCATGGTCGTGTCGACGCTGCGTCCCCCGAGCACCGCCGTCACGGAGGCCCCGGCCCCGAGGTGGCAGCTCACCAGACGCAGCTGCTCCAGGGGTCGGCCGACGAGCTCCGCCGCGCGCCGGGCAGCCCAGGCGTGCGACAGGCCGTGGAAGCCGTAGCGGCGGATCCCCCAGCGCTGCCGCCACTCCAGCGGCACGGCGTACGTGGCCGCGGCGTCGGGGATGGTGGCGTGAAAGGCGGTGTCGAAGCACGCCACGGCGGGCACCTCCGGCAGCAGGGCCGTGACCGAATCCAGGGCGGCGAGGGACTTCGGCTGGTGCAGGGGCGCGAGGTCGGTGAGCTGGCCCAGCGCCCGACGCACTCCTGCGTCGACCACCACCGGGCCGTCGAACGCGGTGCCGCCGTGTACCACCCGGTGCCCGACGACGTCCGGCTCGGGCCAGCCCCGCAGCGCCACGCCCCCGTCGCCCTCGGCCGGCAGGTCCGCACTCCGCACCACCTCGACCCCCTCGACCACCTCGACCACCTCGACCCCCTCGACCCCCTCGACCCCCTCGACCAGCCGCAGCTTCAGGCTGGACGAACCCGCGTTGACCACCAGGACGTGATCGGCGCGCACCTCAGGCGTCCTTCGGTAGACGCGGGTTCGCGCGGCGGGGCCTGACCCCGCCACCGTCGTCGTCCCCGGCCCGCACCAGGGACGAAGGTCCCCCACACCCGGGACCGGTGGTGCTGTCGGCTGCGCCCGCCGCGCAGCAGGGTCGGGGCATGACCACGACCGCTGCCCCTGCCCCGCTCCGGACCGACCCGGCCGCGCTCGCCGCGCGCGTGGTCGTCGGGATGGACGACGACCCGGCGTCGGTGGCCGCGCTCCGCTTCGCCGCCACCGAGGCGGCCTACCGGGGCGGGGACGTGGTGGCGCTGCACGTCTTCCACTACCCCAGCATCTGGGGCGTGTTCCCGGTGTGGCCCGAGGAGGGGCAGCCGGTCGGCTACATCACCGCCGGGCTGCAGGAGGCCGTCGACGCCGTCCTGGCCGAGCGGGTCGCTGCCGGGGAGCCCGCCGTCGAGATCACGGCCATGGTGGTCGAGGGCGTCAACGCCGACGAGCTGCGCCGCGCGGCCACCGGGGTGGCCCTGCTCGTGCTGGGGGCCCGGCACCACAGCCGGATCCTGGGCTCGGTCAGCGCCGCGGTGCTCAGCCACTCCGCCGACGGCCCGACGTGCCCGGTGGTCGTGGTGCCCGCCGGCGTCCTGGCGTGAGCGGGTCGACCGCTCCGGTCGTCGTCGGGGTCGACGGGTCGCCCGCCGCCGGGTGCGCGCTGGCGTGGGCCGCCACCGAGGCGCGCCTGCGTGGCGTGCCGCTGCTGGTGGTGGCCTCGCTGCCCGGTCCCGGGATCGGTGAGCTCACCACCGTGCTCACCGACGCCGCGGTCGCCCACCGGTTCCGCACCAGCGAGGTGCTCGCCGAGGCCGCCACGCAGGCCCGCGCCCTCGGGGCGACCGACGTGCGGGCCGAGCTGCACTCCGGTGCGCCCGTCACCGCCCTGCTCACGCACTCCGTCGGCGCGGCGCTGCTCGTGGTCGGCTCCCGCGGTCTCGGGGAGCGCTCCGGCGGGCTGTCGCACTCGGTCAGCACCGCCGCGGTGCACCACGCCCGCTGCCCCGTGGTGGTGGTGCACGGCTCGGTGCCCGCCACCGGCCCGGTGGTCGTCGGGGTCGACGGCTCACCCACCAGCGACCGGGCCGTGGCGCTGGCCTTCGCGGAGGCCAAGCTGCGCGGGACCGACCTGGTGGCCGTGCACGCCTGGGCCGACCTGGACCTGGCCGCCGTCTACGCCCTGGACAGCTCGGCCGTGGTCCTCGACCCCGCGCTCCTGCAGGCCGCGCACACCGGGGTGCTCGCCCGTGCCCTTGCCGCTCCGGCCGCGCAGCACCCGGGTGTCGGCGTCCGCGAGGTGGTGGTGCAGGACCGGCCGGTGCGCACCCTGGTCGCCGAGGCCGAGGGTGCCCAGCTGGTGGTGGTCGGCAGCCACGGCCGCGGCGGGTTCACCAGCATGGTCCTGGGCTCCACCAGCCGCGCGCTGCTGCACTCCGTCGACGGCCCGCTGATGGTGGTCCGCGAAACGTGAGCGGGGGCTGGGTCCCGCCGTACCTCGCCGTCGCCGAGACGCACTCGGGGGTGGTGGTGCTCTCCGCCGAGCGGGCCCACAAGATCAAGAAGGCCGTGGTCACCGGGTTCCTGGACTTCAGCACGCCGGCACGGCGCCGGGCGGCGCTGGAGCGCGAGCTCGTGCTCAACCGGCGCCTGGCCCCCGACGTCTACCTCGGGGTCGTGACGGTGGCCGACCCGCTCGGCGGGGCGGCCGAGCCCGTGCTGGTGATGCGCCGGATGCCGGCGGAGTTGCGGCTCTCGACCATGGTCACCCAGGGTCGCGGCGTCGACGCGCACCTGGTGGCCCTGGCGCACCTGCTGGCCGACTTCCACGGCACCGCCCGTCGCGGCCCGGACGTCGACGCCGAGGGTGGGGTGGACGCCCTGCGGGAGCGCTGGGACGCGAACGTCGAGCAGACCCGGTCGTTGGGCGTGCTCGCGCCCGCGGCGCTCGACGAGGTGGAGAGCCTGGTCGCCCGCTACCTGGACGGCCGTGGACCGCTGCTGGCCGCCCGGGTCGCCGCCGGCTGCATCGTCGACGGGCACGCCGACCTCATCGCCGAGGACGTGTTCTGCCTGCCGGACGGCCCCCGGGTGCTCGACTGCCTCGACTTCGACAACCGGCTGCGCTTCGTCGACCGGATCGACGACGTGGCCTTCCTGGCCATGGACCTCGAGCACCTCGGCCGCCCCGGGCTCGCCGCGGACTTCCTGCACGACTACGCGCTGGCCTGCGGCCCGTCGGTGGCGGCTCCGGGGTCCCTGGTGCACCACTACACCGCCTACCGTGCGTTCGTCCGCGCCAAGGTCGAGTGCCTGCAGCACACCCAGGGCCGGGCCGGGGCCGCCGAACAGGCCCAGGCGTACGTCGAGCTGGCCCTGCGCCACCTCCTCGCGGGGACGGTGCGGCTCGTGCTGGTCGGTGGTCTGCCCGGGACCGGGAAGTCGACGGTGGCCCGGGCGCTGGCGGCCGAGCTCGGCGCGGTGGTGCTCTCCAGCGACGAGGTGCGGGCGGAGCTGCGGGCCGCGGGTGCCATCACGGGCGACGCCGGCACGGTCGGTGCCGGGGCGTACTCGCCGGCGGCCAAGTCCCGGGTGCTGGACGAGCTCCTCTCCCGGGCGCAGGGGGAGCTCGGGCTGGGCCGGTCGGTGGTCCTCGACGCGTCGTGGACGTCCTCCGCCGACCGCGTCCGCGCGGCGGCGCTGGGCCCGGCCACGGCGTCGACGGTGGTGGAGCTGAGGTGCTCCGCGCCGGCGGACGTGGCCGGCCGGCGGATCACCGCCCGCACGGGCGGGTTCTCCGAGGCCACCCCGGCGATCGCGGCCGCCTTGGCCCGCACCGCGGATCCCTGGCCGACGGCGGCGGTGCTGGACACGACGGCGCCGTTCGCGGAGACGGCGCAGGCCGCCGTGCGGGCGGTGCAGGGGTAGCCGCTGGTGCGCGCGCTCTGACCGTCTTCAGCTCACGCGGTCCCGCGGGACCGCTGAGCGGGTGCGGCGCTCGACGACCCGCCCGGCCGCCAGCACCACGATCTCGTCGACCTCGTCGAGGCTGACCGCCCTGTGCGTGACCAGGACCGTGGTGCGCCCGGTACCGGCGGCGAGCAGGTCCGCGACCAGGGCCGCGGCGGTGGCCTCGTCCAGCCCGGCGGTCGGCTCGTCGAGCAGCAGCACCGGGCGGTCGGCGAGCAGCGCGCGGGCCAGGGCCAGGCGCTGGCGCTGGCCGCCGGAGACCAGCGCCCCGTGCTCGCCGACCCGGGTGTGCACCCCGTCCGGAAGCTCGTCCAGCCACGGGCCCAGCCGGGCGGCGTCCAGGGCCGCCCGCACCTGCGCGTCCGTGGCGTCGGTGCGGGCCATGCGCACGTTCTCCGCGATCGTGGAGTCGAAGACGTGGGCCTGCTGGTCGCACAGCGCGATCCGGGTGCGCACCGCGTCGGCGTCCAGCGTCCGCACGTTTACCCCGTCCAGGGTGATCGTCCCCGCCGAGGGGTCGACGAAGCGGAGCAGGGCCGCGAGCAGGGTGGACTTGCCGGAGCCGCTGGGCCCGGTGACGGCGATGCGCCGGCCAGGGGAGAGGTCGAGGTCCAGCCCGTGCAGCACGGGCGCACCACCGGGCCAGGCCACGTCCACCCCCTCCAGCTGAAGGTGCGCACCCGCGGGCAGCGCGGCGGGGTGCACCGGGTCGGGCACCGGCTCGGGCGCGTCGAGAACGGCCAGCACCCGCGCGGCCGAGGCCCGCACCCGTTGCAGGTGCTGGGCCGCGGCCGGCAGCGCCGCCACCAGCTCGGCCAGCGCGAGCGGGGTGAGCACGAGGACAGCGAGCGCGGGGCCGCCCAGGGACCCGCCGCGCACGGCCGGCACGCCGACGACCACCGTTCCCCACACGGCCGCCCCCACGGCCAGCAGCGCCACCCCCACCCCCGCGCCGGCGGTGCGGGCGGCCCGGGCCACCCCCTGCTGCACCTGCGCCTCCAGGGCGTCCACCCGGGCGAGCCACTGCGGCTGCGCCCCGCACGCGCGCAGGTCGGTCGCCGCGTCCAGCAGCTCCACCACCGCGGCGGCGCGGTCGGCGCGGACGCCGGCGAGCCCGTCCTCGGTGCGCCGTGAGGCCCGGGTCCACAGCCACGGCGCGAGCACCCCGGCCACCAGCAGCGCCACCGCGAGCACCAGGGCTGCGGCGGGCAGCAGGACCACCGCCAGCCCCACCGTCGCGGCGCACACCAGCCCGGCCGAGGCCACCGGCAGGAACCCGCGCAGGGCCAAGTCCTGCACGTCGTCGACGTCGGAGACCACCCCAGCAGGTCGCCGTGGCGCCACGCGGGCAGCCCGGCCGGGGCGAGGCGCTCCAGCACCCGCACCACCTGCACGCGGACGTCCACCAGCGCAGCGAACGCGGCGTCGTGGCTGACGAGCCGCTCGGCGTAGCGCAGCACCCCGCGGCCCAGGCCGAAGGTGCGCACCGCAACGACAGCGACCAGCAGGGTCAGCACGGGCGGGTGCTGCGCGGCCCGGACGATCAACCACGCCGAGGTGGCCATCAGGGCGACGGCGCACCCCGAGGCCAGCGCGGCGAGCACCGCCGCGAGCAGCAGCCGCGCCCATGCGGGCCGCAGCAGCCCGGCCGTGCGGACCAGGACGCTCACCGGACCACCGCGAGGACCCGGGCCGGCACGAGCTCGAGCACGTCGTCGGCGATCGCGAGCACCGCGGGGCGGTGGCTGGCGATCACGACGGTGCGCCCGTGCGCGTGCTCGGCGATCCCGGCGAGCACCCGGACCTCGGTTGCGGCGTCCAGCGCGGAGGTGGGCTCGTCGAGCAGCAGCAGCTCCGCGTCGCGCAGCAGGGCCCGGGCCAGGACGATCCGCTGGCGCTGACCGGCCGAGAACAGGGTGCCGCCCTCGCCGACCGCCGCGCCCAGGTCGGTCACGACGTCGTCCGCGGCCGCGAGGTGCAGGGCCGCCCACACCTGCACGTCGGTGGCTCCCGGGGATCCGAGCGCCACGTTCTCACCGACGGTCCCGACGACCAGGCGCGGCTGCTGCCCCAGGTACCCGGTGCGCTCCCGCCACGCGTCCGGGTCCAGCCCGGCCAGGTCGACCCCGCCCACGGTCACCGTCCCCCCGTCCGGGCGCAGCAGACCGGCCAGCACCAGCAGCAGGGTCGTCTTGCCGGCACCGCTGGGCGCCCGGACCACCGTCACCCGCCCGGGTCGGATCACGGCGTCGGTGCAGCTGAGGGCGTCGGACCCGCGGCCCTTGTACCGCACCCGCACGCCCTTGAGCCGGATCGGGGCGATCGCCGGCGACGGCACGTCGGTGCGGGTCCCGGCGACCGGCAGCGGGGTCTCCAGCACCGCGAACACCCGGCCGGCGGCGGTGAGACCGTCGGTGCTGGCGTGGAACTGCGCGCCCACCGCCCGCAGCGGCAGGTACGCCTCGCCCACCACGACGAGCACGGCGAGCCCGGTGCGCAGGTCTATCGCTCCGTCGACCAGGCGCAGGCCCACCGACACCGCGACGAGGGCGACCGACAGGGTGGCGACGAGCTCCAGCACCAGCGAGGATAGGAACGCGACCCGCAGGGTGACCATGGTGGTGCGGCGGTACTCCGAGGTGGTGCGGCGCACGGCCTCGGCCTGGGCGCGGGCGCGGCCGAACACCTTGAGGGTGGGCAGACCGGCCACCACGTCGAGGAAGTGCCCGCCCAGCAGCTCCAGGGAGCGGTAGCGCTGCGCGGTGCGGCGTTGGGTGTGCCAGCCGACCAGGGCCATGAACAGCGGGACCAAAGGCAGGGTGAGCAGCACGATCACGGCCGAGAGCGGGTCCTCCAGGAACAGGAACCCCACCACCAGCGGGGGGACCACCGCGGTCAGCACGAGGGTGGGCAGGTAGCGGGCGGCGTAGGGCTCGAGCCCGTCGACCCCGGTGGTGGCGAGGACGGCGAGCTCACCCCGGCGCTGGTGACCGGCCCAGCGGGGTCCGAGGGCGAGGGTGTGCACGAGCAGGGCCCGGCGCAGCTGGGCGGTGACGGCGTGCGCGCTGCGCCGGGCGAGCTCCTCGGCCGCCCAGCCGAGGCCGGCGCGCACCACGACCACGGCGGCCAGCAGCACCAGCGGGCGGGTGAGCTGGCCCAGGTCCGCCCCGTCGAGCACGGCGCGCACCAGCAGCTCGGCGAGCAGCACCGCCTGGACGATCGTCGCGAGCACCCCGAGGACACCGAGCACGACCGATCCGACGAGCAGCCCGCGGACCGCCCGCGCGTGGTGCAGCAGCCGCGGGTCCAGCGGCTTCACGGTCGGGCGGCGACCGGCACGGGGATTTGCGCGGTGCTGATCCGGCGGCGGAACACCCAGTACGTCCACGCCTGGTAGGCGACGACGAACGGGGTCATGACCAGCGCCACCCACGTCATGACCACCAGCGTGTAGTGCGAGGAGGAGGCGTTGTCGACGGTGAGGGAGAACCGCGGGTCCACCGCAGGCATGACGTCCGGGTACAGGGTGAGGAAGAGGCTGCCGACCAGGGCGACGACGGTGGACGCGGTGGCGGCGAAGGCCCAGCCCTCCCGCTCCCGCGACACGAGGACCACCGCGGCCACGAGCGCGGCCGCGGCCAGGCCCAGGGTGACGACCGTGAGGCCGGTGCCCCGGGTGGCCTGCGTCCACACTACGAACGCCGCCGCCACCGGGACCACGACCGCCCCGAGCTTCACCGCGAGGCCACCCGCGGCGGCGCGGACGTCCCCGGAGGTCTTGAGCGCCAGGAAGATCGCGCCGTGCAAGGTGAACAGCCCCAGCGTCGCCAGGCCACCCAGCAGCGCGTACGGATTGAGCAGGTCGACCAGGTTCCCTGTGTACTCGAAGCCCGCGCCGAGGTGGACACCCCGGACGATGTTGGCGAAGGCCACCCCCCACAGGAACGCCGGCACGGCCGAGCCGACGACGATGCAGGTGTCCCAGCCCCGCCGCCAGGCCACCCCGTCGGAGGTGGCCGGGTCGTGCTTGCCCCGGTACTCGAAGGCGACCCCGCGGACGATGAGGCACAGCAGGATCGCCAGCAGCGGCAGGTAGAAGCCGCTGAACAGGGTGGCATACCACTGTGGGAACGCGGCGAAGATGGCGGCGCCGGCGACGATGAGCCACACCTCGTTGCCGTCCCACACCGGGCCGATGGTGTTGATGAGCACCCGGCGCTCGCGCTCACCGCGACCGAGCACCGGCAGGAGGATGCCGACCCCGAAGTCGAAGCCCTCCAGGACGAAGTAGCCGATCCAGAGCAGGGCGATGAGCAGGAACCAGACGTCGACGAGACCCATGTCGGGGTGTCCGCTCTCAGTAGGCGAAGACGAGCGGGCGCTCGTCGCTCGCGCGGGTGTCGGTCGGGGCGCCGGGGCCGGTGGAGCCCGGGTCGTCCGGGGGCGCAGGCGGTTCGAGCCCGGCGAGGGCGTCGGCCTCGCTCGGCGGGCCGGCCTGGGCGTAGCGGACCATCAGCCGCAGGTCGACCACCGCGAGCACCCCGTAGAGCAGGGTGAACGAGATGAGCGAGATCAGCGCCTCGGCGAGGCTGACGCTGGGGCTGACGCTGGAGCTGGTGGTGAGCAGGCCGAAGACCGACCAGGGCTGGCGGCCAAGCTCGGTGAAGATCCAGCCGAAGCTGTTGGCCAGGAACGGCAGCACCAGCGAGGCGGTGAGGACCCGGAAGAACCAGGGCGAGCGGGGGGTGCGGCCGCCGCGCAGCGCCCACAGACCGACCAGGGCGACCAGGGTGGCGACCAGGCCGAAGCCGACCATCAGCCGGAAGCTCCAGTAGGTCATCGGCACGTAGGGCGCGTAGTCGGCGAACCCGTACTTCGCCTGGTAGGCGGACTGGATGTCGTTGATGCCCTGCACGGTGCCCGTGGAGCTGCCGGTGGCCATGAAGGACAGTAGGTTCGGGATCCGCAGGCTGAACAGCTCCTTGCTGCCGTCGAGGTTGCCGATGGTGAACACCGAGAACGAGGCGCTGTCCCGGGTTCCGTACAGCGCCTCGGCGGCGGCCATCTTCATCGGCTGCTGCTCGGTCATGATGCGCGCCTGCAGGTCCCCGGAGATCGCGGTGCCGATCGAGGCGACCGCGGTGGTGACCAGGCCCAGCTTCATCGAGGGCCGGAACACGTCGGCGTGCTGGCCGCGGCCGAGCTGCCACGCGCTGATCGCCATGAGCACGACCCCGCCGGTGGTCAGGGCCGCGAGGATCACGTGCGGGAAGGTGACGAGCTGGGTGGAGTTGGTGAGCACGGCGCCGATGTCGTTGAGCTGGGGCTTGCCGTCGACGATCTCGTAGCCCACGGGGTGCTGCATCCAGGAGTTGGCAGCGAGGATGAAGTACGCCGAGAGCAGGGTGCCCAGGCTGACCAGCCAGATGCAGGCGTTGTGCAGCCTGGGGGACAACCGGTCCCAGCCGAAGATCCACAGCCCGAGGAACGTGGACTCGAGGAAGAAGGCGAGCAGGCCTTCCATGGCCAGCGGGGCGCCGAACACGTCGCCGACGAAGCGGGAGTAGTCGCTCCAGTTCATCCCGAACTGGAACTCCTGCACGATCCCGGTGACGACGCCGATGGCGAAGTTGATGAGGA